>JAFXDK010000110.1 GCA_017521805.1 Ruminococcus sp.
AAAAGAACTTTCACTCTTTGCAGAATGGTCATCAAAAGTTACTGCAAAGTATCATGTAAAATATGTGGAACAGGGAACCGATATCACCGTTGCTGACGATACCGACGGAACTGCTTTTATCGGTAAAACAAAAACATTTCAGGCTAAAGGCGATAATGCTCTCAACGCCTCTCACGTATGGCAGGAGGGTGGTGAAAATTGGTGGCCCATTGTACCCAGCCATTCAATTCTTATTGAGCAGAATACAGAGGATTCCGAGCCGAATACATATGTCTTTGAATACATCAAAAAAGCATCTGTAGGCTATACAGTAAGATACGTAAATTCTCAGACAGGCGAAGAAGTACACCAATCAAAACAAGTAGCTTCAAAATATTCTATTGTTTCCGAACATTTCGAATACGTTAAGGACATGATAGCTGACGCTGTATCAAAAACCCTTGTTCTTGCGGCATATGATACAATCGAGGCAGAATATCAGAATAATGTTATCACATTCTATTATACTTCAAATACTACAGAAGCACTGTATCAGGTCAATCACCATATTCAGAATACTGACGGAAATGGTTATACGCTGTATACAACCGAAACAGAAATTGTAAATCTTAACACAGAGATAAATCCGACGGATTCTGTAATTACAATTCCGGGCTTCGAATTCGTTTCCAATTTGACAACTATAAATGGCAATGTTGAAACAGGAAAAGGTGTTGCAGACGGAAACATTCTGATAATCGACCTTTATTATAACAGACTTACATACGGTTATGTTATATATTATCGCGAATACGGAAATGAAAACACCATACTTGAAACAATAGATAAAACATCTGATTTACACATTCTTGGTACGATTGTCACCCATTCCGCTCCTGATACACTTACAATAGACAATAATTTATACACAAGAATTGGCGAAGCTGAACGTACTGTTGAAATCCGTGCGGAATCAGGAGAAAATCTGAAGTTGAATATTATAAATGTGTATTATCAGAAAAAAACGTTCTACACCCTAAATTACAAGGCTATATGCAAACCGGAAACAGATAAAAATTTCGGACAATTATCTCTTGCCTATGAAATTGTAGGCGAAAATAATGGTGCGCAGGGTTCAACAGCTATGTTGTTTGATGATGTACGATATGAGTTCAAGGGCTGGTATCGCGATGAACAAGGTACACAAAAGGTAGCGGATACTATGAAATTTGACCCTGATGATATTAATTTCAAGCCGACGAACAATGAGGATACAACATTTTATGCTATTTTCGGCATTAAAACTGCTGATATCACCATAACCCAGAGCGGAGGCTCAGAAAATGATAATTTCATTTATCGTATTACTGATGAAAACAGCAATGAACTGATTGTTACGGTCAAGGGCGGCGGAAGTATTACAATCAAGGATTTACCCTGCGGCAATTATACAATAACCGAAATCACTGATTGGGACTGGCGATATGAACTCGATTCCAGCAGTTCGGAAAAATCTGTAACTGTAAAAGATACAGAGATAAACCAAGTAACTTTCACTAATAACCGAAACGATAAAAATTGGCTTGGCGGCGAATCAAACAAAGATAATTTGTTCAATCAGGATTCTTAAACGAAAGGAGGCGGCAGTGTGAAAAATAATCATATGAAAAAAATCGGAATATTATTAATTGCAGCATTGATTACATCAGTTGCAGCGGCATCAGTTCTTGCGCTTTTTCTGAAAAGTACAGACAAGGTTGAAAATATATTTACCCCTGCCGTTTCCGCCAATCCACTAATAAACGAAACATTCAGGAATAATTTAAAGGAAGATGTGTCTATTGAAATCACAGACAAAGGGTATCCCGTTTACGTCAGATGTGCTATTGTAGTAAACTGGAAAGATAAAAACGGAAATGTCCGCATTGAAAATCCGATTGAAGATACAGATTATATCCTTGAAATCGGCGGAGACTGGACAAAAAAAGATGACGGATTCTATTATTACAATTCTCCGATACAAACGGGCAACACATCTCCGTTTATTGTAAAATGCGAGCCTGCGAACGAATCACCGTATACAGAATACTTTCTGAGCGTAAATATCATTTCCCAGACTATACAGGCAGTAGGCACTACAGATGAGGGCGATATTCCCGCCCACATGGACGGCTGGAAAGCAGATCTGCAACATTGCTCCCAAAACTAAACCTTGCCATCAAATACTCAGCAGAAAGAAAACCTCTCTGCGTCAGAAAAACTTGAAATGCGACAGCATTTCTTCGTTTTTCTTCCTTGATAAATTTCCTTTCTGCATTCGTCTTTTCGGCAAGGCATAATTGGTGGAGCAATAATCATAATTCAACAGTAAAAAGGAAGCTGCCGATTCCGACAGCTTCCTTTCTGTTATAATGCTCCACCAATTAACTCTGTTCACTTACGAGAATTTCAGCACGTTTCTGAATTCTTTCTGCTGCCGCCTCAGCAGTCTGAGCGTCGGCAAAAAATACTTCGGCTTCTTCGTAAATTATGTCATTAAGTGCAGTCTGCTCACTTGGAAGAAGTGCTGTAGTATTGCGGATATATTCCTCAATATTTTCTCTTTCTTCCTGCGTCAGAGGATATACTTTCAATCCGTCGTCCTCGTAGTAGCCGTTTTCTGCTCCCATTGCAAATACACCTGGCAATGTTGTCCAACTGTCAAGTGTAGCTTCAAAGTTTTCTTCAAGAACAGAAATATATGCATAATCTGCCTTTATATATTCCTTTATATATTCCTTTATAAATTCCCATGCAGCTTCTTTATACTCACAATTGGCGGTTATAGCAAAATTATTGTAGGGCATGAATTTACTTCCCTGCCCATTAGTAGAGGGATAACCGACGAGGGTAACATCTTCGTTAAACAATGCTTTTGGATATGAATAACCACCGCCTATACTGTGGCTGCTTGCTAATTGCAGTGGGTAAATAAGATTTTCATCTCGCTGGTGGCTATGGAACTGATCGATATTGAATTGATTATATGCCTCTGATTGTTCGGGGCTGTCATAATTCTTTGCAGGTCGGTCCAGTTCCACAGGAAATCTCTTGCAGAAGTTAAGAAGCTCAATAAATTCGGGAGAATTAAAACCGCAAGTGCCGTTATTCTCGTCTACAAAATCAGTTCCTATCAGAAGAAGATGCATCATTCTGTCACGTTCAATCCATTTGTAAACGTCCTTTTCAGCACTGTCATATACAGAAATCATATCATCCATTGTCCAGTTTTCCTTGTTATAGAACTTTGATTTTACTATGAGCGTATTTACGCTGAATGATGAGGGCAGGCAATAAAGTGCACCGTTTTCAGATTCAAGAGCTTCAATGACATTAGGCAAAAATGCAGATTTGTTCATTTCGCTGTCATTTTCCATAAGAGTATAAAGGTCAGTAAAAGCTCCTTTATTGCATAAATTGCGTATAGATTCGTAGTCAGGGGAAATTACAATATCAGGAGCATCATCAGTAAGCAGTTTCATCGTAAACTCTTTGTTAGCTTCCTCAAAAGCTTCCTCATAGTTTTCGTCCTCGTAGTCCAGGTTGTATGCAGGATTTTTTAAAACATTAATACGATAATCATCGTTATTTCGGTTAAAGTCGTTTACTGCATTTGTAAGATTATAGTCGTCCCAACCAAGATTCATAAGTTCCAGAACTACTTTTTCGTTTATTTCAGACTGACGCTTTCTTGTAAGGCGTTTAAATGACGTTCCCGTTTCTTCCCAGCCGTGTAATACAAAAAAGTTATCTCCAAGCATCTGAACCATATCCTGTTGTATATCTGATGCCGACCAGTTTATGAGTTCTTCTTGTTTTCCGTCATATTTATAGCCTATCAGAGAATCGGCAGTCTGCATGCAAAAGCGGTAATCGCCATAGCCGTCTGCAATAACTGCATATTCCCCGTTTTTATTTTCAGCCGCATAAACCTCTGTACCGCAAGTGCCGTTATCAAGATTGAATTCAAGGACTGCTGTTTTTGTAATTCCGTCTATGTCTCTCGTATAATACATTAAGCATTTTCCGTCACGGTCACAGCTTAATTTAAGAGGAATATTTTCGTATTGCTGTACATCTTCAAAGTGGAATGATTCTGTCAGACTTCCGTTGCCTTTATTAATATTGAGAATATATCCGGTATTAAGTGGTAGATAAACTTCGCCGTCTTTGACGAAAAGCTGCTCGTATACATAACTATTTTCAGGACAGTATTCATTTAATTCTTCAACGTTTACTGAATTTATAAGCGTTCCATCTGTTGAATATGTGCACAGCATATATTTTGTTTTTGACTCTAAATAATATGCATCCCAATCAAAATTTTCTTTGTCATCACTGTATGCGTAGGGAGCCATTCCGCTGTGCCATTCCATTCGTGCAAGGGAGTAAATTACTCCGTCATTGTATGTATAAAGTC
>JAFXDK010000111.1 GCA_017521805.1 Ruminococcus sp.
TAGATCTTAAAATTGAAAAAGGTACAGCTTTTGGTCTCTTAGGTTCAAATGGTGCAGGTAAATCAACAATATTACGACTTTTATCGGGAATATACAAGCAGGAGGAGGGTGAGGTTCTCATTGACGGCGAACCCGTATACGACAATGTTTCCATTAAGGAAAAAGTATTCTTCATTAACGATGAAACTGTTCAGTTCGGCAGCTATACCCTCAAAGCCCTTAAGGATTATTACAAAAGCTATTACAAGAACTTTTCCGAGGAAATGTTCGAGGAGCTGAGAAAACGTGTAAACCTCCCCCTTGATAAGAAGATAAACAAATTTTCAAAGGGTATGAAGCGTCAGGCTATAGTTATTATCGGTCTTGCCTGCAAAACTGATTACCTGCTCCTTGATGAAGCTTTTGACGGACTTGACCCTACTATGCGTATCATCGTAAAGAAAATGCTTGTTGACGCTATGCTTGACCGTCAGCTTACAACTGTAATTTCTTCTCACAATCTCCGCGAGATTAACGAGGTGTGCGATACAGCTGCACTTCTTCACAAGGGAAAGATATTGTTTGCCCGCGACCTTGACAGCGTTACTTCAAGTATTCACAAGATTCAAGCTGTATTTCCTCCCGATGCTAACGGAAATCCCGTTGAATATACCCGCGAACAGCTTGCAGAGGCAGGACTTGAAATACTCCACTTTGAACGCAGTCAGAGTATCTACTATATAATTGCAAAGGGTGAAGCAGATACTCTCAAGGCGTATTTCGCTCCGAAAAAGCCACTGCTCTTTGAAATTATCCCATTAACACTTGAAGAAATTTTCATCTATGAACTGGAGGTGCTTGGTTATGACAGCAGCGACATCGACTAAAAAAGCAAGTTTTTTCGGAACGCGTTACAAGAACGACTTTTCCCAGAACAAAAAAATGTTTATAATCCATATTGTTATGGAACTTCTGGGACTTCCCGTTTATGCAGTTGTAGGTCTTGTAGCCGCTTATTATAACAATCTTGAAAATATTCCTAACAGCACTTTGTACGCAATTGAATCAGGCTGTGCGGCATTTGCTTTCATTGCAACACTTGCCGTTATAATCTGCTTATTCCTTGGCATGACTATTGCGCTGAATCATTTTAACTATCTCTACAAGAAATCCATTGCAGATATGAACTATGGTTTGCCATTGAACAGCAAGCAAAGATTCTTTGCTGATTATCTTTCAGGATTTGTTATGTATCTTGTTCCTTTTCTGGGTGCTGTTCTTCTTGCAATTGCCATTCTCGGAATTGGTACGCCAATTATTCCGAATATGAATGAATTCTGGGAAATGTTCCCGCAAATACTCAAATGCTTGTCTATGGTTATTATTGCAATGATGCTTTTTTACACTCTTGCAGTATTTTCAATAATTTTCTGCGGTAATACATTTGAGGCTATATTCAGTGTTCTTGCATTTAATGTGCTTATTCCTGCAACTGTCGCTTGTGTATGGGTTGCCCTCTGCAACAGCTATTCATATGGTATAGATGAAGCTGCAATATTCTATAAAAATATTTTCACAAGTACATCTCCTGTTGGAGCGGTTTGTTTCTTTTTTACTTTTGCATCTGAGCTTGGAGTTTTCGACAGCAGTTCATTCTCCACATTTCTTTTGATAAAATGGATATGCATTACTCTTGCAGTAATTGCTGTATATCTTTTTGCCGCATATTTCCTTTATAAACATAGAAAAGCAGAGGACGTTTCTAAGCCTTATGTATACAAAACAGCTTTCTATGCTATGATGACAATGTCAGTATACTGTGTTCTTTCGCTTTTCATTACATTCAATGGTTTCCTTGCGGCAGGTATTGTTCTCTGCGGTATCGTATGGTTTATTATGGAAGTAATCACACGCCGCGGCTTCAAGAAATTCTGGCAGGCTGGTCTTGGATTCGGAGCTGCTGTTCTCTCGGTTATACTCATCTGCAACGTATTTGAAGTATCTAAGGGATTCGGTATGGCTAAGAGTGTTCCCTCCGCATCATCAGTTGAAAGTGTTGCTATTGAATCATATCGATTTTTTGACACTAAATTTGTTTTCCGTGACAGAAATGTTATTGAAGAAACTGTAAAACTTCATGAAGAACTTGTTGACCGTCACTTCAATTCCGAAAATTATGAATATAAAACAATTCAGAAAGATAATTACTATTCAAATTTATGTGACGATACACTATATATCAACTACTCAACTTTCACAGGTTCAACTTCAACAAGAAGTTATGAAACACCTACAGGAATGTCAGGAGAGTTGCTGAAAGCTATACTTCTTTCAGATGACTATGCTGAACAGATATACAAAGGCTTTTCTGATTATGAGTTCAATTTTTATAAAAATAATCCTTATTATGAACTCACACTAAGATTTGAAAACAAATCTTGCGAATCGAACACTAAAACAGTTTCAATTTCTGAATTGAAAGCTGTACGTGAGGCATACTATAAGGATATTCTCGATATGACGGAGGATGATCTTCTCAACAGCAAATACTGTGGAATTATCGACGGTAACTATTTTGTACTTGAAAACTTTGACAACACAATTGCATTACTTGAAGAAATTGGTTTCAGCTGTGATGATATCACAAAGGATGATATTATTGATGAAATAGGATATACTAAATATCCCGAATTCTACTCATACGCTAAACAAGTATTTGAAACGGATTATAGCCAAAAGGATAATTCTTACTATTATTACGAAATTGATTCTTCAAATGAATACACAGTTGTAGATTCAATATCGGCTGTTGGATATCATTATGGACATTCAACAAGATACACTTTAGTTCCCACAGATACAGCAGTTGAACTTATTAACAGATGTACAACCGTTGTTCTTGGTGAAAAGCCTATTGCAGTATTTGAAGTCAATGGCAGAAATCTCCTGCTTCTTGACCGCGGCGATAATAAAGAACTCCTCGAAAAATTAGGCAAACCTGTTGAGCAATTTTCCTTTACTGTTGGAACAGCCGAAAACGGTTGGGATTCTTATGACTAACACATAAAACAGAGGGTATCGGATTTTTTCTCCGATACCCTTTAATTTTATACCAATCCCTGAAACAACATTAGACAAATCTAATGGCATAAATTCTGTATGTCATCGTTGGACTTCCTCACCATACAACAGTATGCTTTCGTCGTCCTCCTTGACATACAGTATTTCTGCTCGTCATCTTTGTCTACTAACATTTTAGAGATTGGTATAACAAAATTGAATCAAGGAAATTCAACCCAATCATACATTTGAATTGTTTATCAGAGAAACTGCCTTTAAACAAAGTGTCAGCCTTTAAAATGTTATAGGCGAATTGTCTTAGTCTTAATACGTCGAAATTCTCAGCGGAGTTATCCTTTCTTGCTCTGCTTTCACCTTCTCTGAAAGAAATATCAAGTATCCAATGCAATGAATTTTCAATATTCAAGTAAGCTCTTTTGGCAAAATATTTAGAATCATCCTCGCGTGTGCGGGGAAAAGTGGCACAGTTTCAGCTTGGTTATAAGGGTTATAGGATCACCCCCGCGTGTGCGGAGAAAAGTAGGCGGATAGACTGAAAGTGAGATGCGAACAAGGATCACCCCCGCGTGTGCGGGGAAAAGTCATATTTTATGTCAAATCTTCCTCTGCATAAAGGATCACCCCCGCGTGTGCGGGGAAAAGAGTTTATACGAAAAGGCAATGAAAAAATTTATAGGATCACCCCCGCGTGTGCGGGGAAAAGGAATCCAGAGAAAGCCGATTGAATTCGGAATTAGGATCACCCCCGCGTGTGCGGGGAAAAGA
>JAFXDK010000112.1 GCA_017521805.1 Ruminococcus sp.
GCTCTGCAGCCCACTATAGCGGAGAGATATGCTCATGCACAAATGCTGAAAGATACGCTGATTGGCGAAATATCGTCAATTGAGGGAGTTACTGTAAATTCTCCCGAGGACGGTTCGCCCTATGTCATAAATATTTCCGCCGCAGGAAAGCGTTCCGAAATTATGCTTCACTATCTTGAAAGCTTCGGAATTTACGTCAGCAGCGGTTCAGCCTGCTCAAAGGGACAGCAAAGCGGAGTTTTAGGGCAGTTCGGCATACACGGCAAATCTGCCGACAGTGCGCTCCGTGTAAGCGTCTGCGGAGATACAACAATTGAGGATATTCGGTCATTTGCGGAAAAACTCCGTGAGGGAATAAATTCTGTAAGAGGATAATTAATAATTAAGAATTAAGAATAAATATGAAATTTTTGTTGAACGCAACAATTCTTAATTCATAATTCTGAATTTGATAATAGGAGAATGAAAATGAAAGAAATTGTACTTGTAAAATTCGGCGAAATGGCGCTGAAAGGGCTTAATAAGCGCAGCTTTGAGGATATGCTGAAAAAGAATATCAAAAGACGCATAAAAAATCTTGGAAAATTCGAGCTTACTTCCGCCCAGTCTACCACCTACATCAATCCACTTGATGAAAATGCGGATTTAGCAGAGGTTGTTGACCGCGTTGGAAAGATTTTTGGAATTGCGGCTCTCTGCCGTGCCTGCGTCTGTGAAAAGGAATTCGGCGATATATCGGCAAAAGCTGTTGAATATCTCGACGATGTTCTCAGCTGTGCAAAGACATTCAAGGTAAATGCAAAGCGCTCAGACAAAGCTTTTGCTATGAAATCTCCCGAAATCTGTGCGGAACTCGGCGGAATTCTTCTCGATAAGTTCCCTCATCTCACCGTTGATGTGAAAAATCCCGAAGTTACGGTAACTGTTGAGGTTCGTGACACTAACGCATACGTTCACGCTGAAAATATCCGTGGTGCAGGCGGTCTGCCTGTTGGATGCAGCGGAAAGGCTATGCTGCTTCTTTCAGGAGGAATTGACAGCCCTGTTGCAGGCTGGATGATGGCTAAGAGAGGTATTCACATTTCCGCAATTCACTATGTAAGCCCTCCCTACACATCTGACAGAGCGCTACTGAAAGTTGAAACACTCTGCGACAAGCTGACGGATTATTGCGGAGATATAGCCTTTTTCTGCGTTCCGTTCACAGAAATTCAGGAGGCTATCAAGGACAACTGCCCTGAGGAATTCTTCACAATTATTATGCGTCGTCTTATGATGGAAATTGCCCAGAGAATAGCTGAAAAGAAGAATTGTCTTGCACTTATCACAGGCGAAAGTGTGGGACAGGTTGCAAGTCAGACTATGGCGGCTATGGCTTGTACCGATGCAGCTTGCAGAATCCCTGTGCTTCGACCCTGTGTTGGTATGGATAAGACTGAAATTATTGAAATCGCACGTAAAATCGACACATTTGAAACATCTATCGAGCCTTATGAGGACTGCTGTACAGTATTTACTCCCAAACATCCAAAGGTTCGTCCACGTCTTGAAGATGTGGAAAAGGCACAGAACAGCTTTGATTTTGAGCCTCTCATTCAGAAAGCCGTTGAGGAAACAGAATTGAAAATATTTGAGTACAATAAATAATGTAGGGGCTGCCTTTGGCAGTCCTACGACATAACGTCGTGAATATATATTTGAATTGCGTATGGGTGCTGTAAAAAAACTCGATATAATAGAAATAGCCGCACAGGAGAACAACGTAGAATCGTTGTTTCTGTGCGGCTATTTTTGAAAGATATTGTGTTTTGGGGAGTTTTTTTACACCCCCTTTTTGTTTTACAAAACTGCAATCCATGATGATTATAATGCAAGCTGTGCAGAATGTATTGCAAAAAATTACAAATCATGTATAATATAAATATCAGCTGAAATACATGAAAAGGGGGAAATCTGTGAAAATACGACTGAACGTCAGTGATGAAAAATATGCAAAACTTGAACAGAATCTTTTATCCGCAGGCTTTGAAATTGACGATGAAGCAGAATTGATAATCAGCGAAAAAGAGCGATATTCCTCATTTATAGCCGTAAAGAACAAAAAAGGCGAAAAGCTCAGGCTGAAATCTGAGGAGATAATTTTCATAGAAAGTTTCGGTCATGATGTTGTCGTCCACAGCACTGACGGGGAGGCTTACTACGCATACGACAGGCTTTATCAGCTTTGTACTATACTGGACAACGCAAAATTCCTGCGCGTAAGCAACTGCGCTATTATTGCGAAATTCCACGTTAAGAAAATCAAACCGTCATTGTCAATGAAGTTTGTGCTGACAATGTCTGACGGCTCTCTTGTGGACGTTACACGGAGCTACTGCAATTCATTCAAGGAATTTTTTGGAATTTAGGAGGATTATTATGGCTAAGATAACGGCTGTTGGCATATCTTTTATAATAGTATGCCTTATAATTATTGCGTTGATAGTTTATGCAGTATATTCATCAGTTTATAAAAAAAGAATAAACAAAAAGCTGGAGAAACATGAAAGTACAGCTCATGTTTCAATGGCTTCTACGGATAGTATTGGAAGAATAATTCTGATTGTAGGTGCGGTTATTTTTGCAATTTCAACACTGTCCATGCTTTCAACTATTTCCGCAGGTGTGCAGAATACTCAGAACAATTTAAATAATACTATCAACTCGCTGAGGTATGAAATTACCGATTTAAAAGAGCAGATTAAAGAGCAGAATTCAGCTTTTGTGAATTTTATATATGAATACGGTGAGGTTGACACTGAAAATCATACCGTTGAAGTGGCATTTGATTGTATACCCAGAACAGCAGGAGAGGATACTTCTGTTGTAATTACTATGGGAAATACGA
>JAFXDK010000049.1 GCA_017521805.1 Ruminococcus sp.
GGAAAATTCACCTCATAAAGAGGGGGCATGGGAATTTCTGCGATATTTCTTATCTGACGAATACAATAACGCTCCGCAGAATTATTATTCTTTTTCAGTTATGGAAAAACATTTCGACAGGGCGGCAGATATGACAATGGATAAATTCATCACATTCAAAAGCGATGACAACGGCAGAATAATTGAGGGGGAAATGGAGGAAAAGAAATGGCGTTATCAGGTACATAACGAGTATGGCGAAATGGTTATTGACAAGGAAATTGCGCCATTTACTCAGGAGGAATGCGATTACTACAAGAATATTATTAAAAATGCAAAGGTTCTTCGTTCTGACGTTACAGTTGGCAATATTATCCATGAGGAAACAATGATTTTCTTTGATGAGGAATGTACCGCGGAAGAATGTGCGGATAAGATTCAAAAGCGTATAAGCCTTTATCTCAGTGAAAAATATCAATAAGGAGGAATTTTTATGAAACGATTAATTGCATTAACAATGGCTTTAGGAATGATATGCGGCTGTATAGCCTGCGGAGAAAAACCAAAGGAAAACAGCGAAAATTCCGCGCCTTTAGCAGAAACTCAGAAGCTTATGCTAAATGCCGCAGATATTAAAATGGGGGACAACTTCAAAAGCATAAGATGTCTTTCCCGTGACCCATTAGGAGGAAATATACTCACTTTCGGGGAGCTGAAAAGCGGCGGATATGCGGGATTTGTAAGCAATAATTCTTTCGGGGATTACAGCCAGTTCCGATTTGCTTTGCAGGAAAATGAAATTCTTCACAATGCCGCACTTCTGACGTTGGGACGTAAGGCGGTACTGACATCTCTCGACGGTGAAACAATGATTTACGTTTACGACCGTGACGGCAATATTCAGAAAAATCTGAACTGCGGCGAAATTCTTGCAGAAAATACATTTGCTAAAATTTATAACTGCAATGACGGATTTATTATCAACGATGATAACAACACTCTGACAATTGTTTCTCTTGACGGCGAAATATTGGGAACTATCGACCTTGCATCCTATCTTGTTCACGGTGTATCCATTGACTCCGAGGGAATTCCCATGGTAGTCTACACCGACGGAGATACCACATATACGGCACAGATTGAGGGTACAGAGCTTATTAATAAACTGGAATGTTCTCCCCTTACCGATACAGCCTATACAATGACGGCAGGTTTCGGGGAATATCGTCTTGCGGCAATGTTTAATGGTATGCTTTACTGTCTGAAAGAAAATCAATGGATTGAGATTTGCGATTTTATCGACAACGATTTCAACAGCACCAGCATTTACTCCCTTACTATGACAGGGGAAAAGGAATTTGCCGTGGCTATGACTGACGCAAAGGGCAGTACAATGAAACTGCTCACAGAGGCTGATATTTCCGTTCTTGAAAGCAAAACCGTCATTCGTGTGGCAAATCTTGTGGCAGGCGATTCGACAAATGCCCCTGCAAGAGCCTATAATTCGGCAAAACCAGACAGCCCATACCGTGTAGAAATAAAAGATTATGGCAATGCAAGCTCCCTTTATGACGACAGAATTACAAATCTTCATCAGGATATATTAAGCGGAAATGCACCCGATGTTATCACGTTTAACAGCGAAATAACTCCAGGCTCATTTGGTGCAAGAGAGTCAATTTTCGTGGATTTATACACACTCCTCGACAAAGACACAGAGCTTAAACGTGAGGATTTCCTTGACGGTTACCTTGAAGGATTGGATTTCAACGGCAAGCTTTTGCAGATTTCTCCCTCTTTCACATTTAAAACTATGGTTGTAAAGGATAAATTCCTTGACGGTCTTACAAGCTGGAACTATGACCAGTTTGCTGAGAGAATAAATGCTATCCCCGAGGAAATGGAAATTACCCAATGGGCAAATATGAAGTTGGAAAATAATTTCTTGCAGATTGTGGACTATTCTGAATTTGTGGACTATGAAAATGCCGTGTGCAATTTTGAAGATGCGGGATTTATCAAAGCCCTGAATATTGTCCGTGATAACCACATAGGACTTAATAGTGCGGAATTTGACAGCTGGATGAATGAAAGCGGCGGATTTGATGCTTACAATCAAGGGCAATATATCAACGATAACTGTATGATTTATGAAATGGATCTGGGCGGCTGGTTCAGTCTCCGTCAGACACTTCATGCACGATTTAATGAGCCTGCAACCCTTGTCGGCTACCCCTCCGAAAACGGAAACGGCTCTTTTGTTCAGCCATCTGAATGTATGGGAATTATGGCAAATTCTCCCTGTATTGAGGGCGCATGGGATTTCATCAAGACTGTTTATTTTTCCGAAGAATACTACTCAAATAATAATGGTGTATATGGCGGATACCTGTATCCAGCGGTTGAGGAATACTATATAAAACAGCTGGAGGAGCAGAAAGACGCAACTTATACTGACGAAAACGGAGAAACAATAAGAGGTGACATTCTGTGGATTGGTCCTGAGCCTGAGGATACTATCACATATTACGAGTTAACCGATGAAGAATGTGAGAAATACGACAAGATTGTCCGTGAAGCCGTAAAGGACGTAAGGCAGGGAGATAATGTAATTTACAATATAATCCGTGAGGAAACTATGCCATTTTTCGAGGGTGAATGTACAGCAGAAAAATCAGCTCAGAATATACAGAATCGTGTAAGCATATATCTCAGTGAGAAATACGGATAATAAATAAACCGCACAGAGCCTGAACTCTGTGCGGTTTTATGTCATATTCATTATGTCTTGAATTTATGTCGTATAAAATGTCTTGTACTATCTGTTAATTAGTCCCATGTGGGCTTCTGACCTGTTAATACTTTAGCATAATACTGGAGAATTGCAGAAGCATCAGCAGCGTCAACAACATTATCGTTTGTTACATCGGCAGTTGTAGTTTCAACAGATGAGAGTTCAGCCTCGCCGCCAGTCTGAATGTTGGCATATTCAGCAAGAACCATTGAAGCGTCACCGGCATCTACGGAATTATCTACATTTATATCGCCGTCAATCCAATAGAATGAACGCTCATACTTATCAGCATATTCGTGAACGGGAGAGCCGAAATGTCCGATAAGCTCAGTGTGTGCAGGAATTGTTGAATCATTGTCATAAATCACGCATTTCTTGTTTCCGTGGAAGTTCATGAATTCGAGTTTATCGCAGCCACTGAAAGCGTCCTCATCAATGAATTCAATAGATTCATCAATATCTACAAATTCAAGGTTTTCGCAGTAGCTAAATGCGTTTTTGCCGATACTTGTTACATTTCCGTAGAAGTATACACTGGTAATCATATCAGCGTATTCACCCCATGGGTTATCATCTGTATAATCGTCCATAGCATCAAAGCCTGTGATATAGAGTATACCCTCGCTGCTGAGCTCCCATGTGAATTCTTCATTTAATATGCCTGATGCGTCTGTTGTAGGAATAGCCTCAAATTCTCTGTTGTACTTTTCAGCATATTCCTGTGCAGTAGAACCTGCATAACCCCAGATTACAGCATTTTCAGGAATAGTTTCAGCGCTGTCTGCTATAATACAACCGCTGTTGTAAAAATGGATTGTTTCTGCATTTTCGCACATTGCAAAGCAATTTTCGCTTAATGCAATTGCATCATCATCCGAGTTGAAGTCGTTGATACAGATACTTGTAATATCCTCTGCAAAGCTGTACCAAGGAGCAGCTGTGATATCTTCTGAGTAATTATCCATTTCTCCTGAGCCGCCTATGCCCAACATACCGTCGCTTGTCATATACCAGTATAAGCTTTCGCCGCATTTGCCCTCAGTTTCAATAAGTGCGATATCCTGGAAGTCACGCTCATACTTTTCAGCATATTCCTGAGCTGTAGAGCCTGCAAAGCCCATGATGGTTGTATTATTATCGAAAACATCTTCGCTGTCTGCTATAATACAGTCAGGATTCGCAATCGGAATAGCCCAAAGGCTGTAACAGCCCTTGAAAGCGCAGTCTTTGATTTCATTTATAGGAGATACATCGCCGTAATAAGAATAACCATTCATTCTCTTGCAGCCTTCGTATGCATGGGCACCGATTACAGATGTAAGAGCGCCGGTTACAAGATTTTCACAGCCATAGAAAGCGTAGTCACCGATACTTGTGATTTCCTCTGACATACTTACAGTTCTTATCAGGGAAGTATACTCAGCCCATGGTGTATCTTCTGCACTTGCCCAGTTATTCATATCACCCTCGCCGCTGAATACAAGGCTGCCGTTGTCATCGAGTACCCATGTGAGATTTTCACCGCATACACCCTCAGCTACAATTTCCTGTTCTTCGCTTGCAATCTCAACAAAATCCAAACCGTACTTTTCAGCGTAAGCCTGTGCTGTTGAGCCTGCAACACCAAAAATAGTCATATTCTCAGGGAATACATAAGGACTGTCAGCAATGACACATTCGGGATTTTCTATAATTAATACGCCCAAATTATCACAGCCGTAGAAAGCGTAATCGCCGATTTCCTTAAGAACAAATGCAGCAGGTGCCATAGTACTTTCAATATTTGAACAGCCCTCAAATGCGTGGGCACCAATTACAGGTGCAAGCTCAACGGATTTGAGATTCTTGCAGTTGTAGAAAGCATATTCGCCGTAGTTTTCAAGTTTTCCGGAATATTCAACTGTATCAAAAAGTTCAGTATATTCTTCCCAGTTGCTGTAACCATCATAGCTGTCCATTACTCCGTCACCATTAATGAAAAGACGCTTGTCACTCTGGATAGTCCATTCGAGAGTTTCGCCGCACTTACCCTCAGCTACGATTTCCTGTTCGTAAGATTCTTCGCTTTCAGCCTCTACAGCATATGAAGCGAAGTTATTGTAAGGAACACTTACCTCATTGAAAGGCACTGCTGTTGCAGTCATCATAGCTGCAAGGATAACGGATGTGAGTTTTTTGATTTTCATAATTTTTTCCCCTTTTATATTTTGTTTTAAGCGTTTTAAAATCGCTTTCATAAGTAACACACCTCAGAATTCAAAAAAGTTGCATACTTTTAAAAATTTTTTTGAGATATAATACTTATATGCAGTTGTCTGCTAAATTTTAGAAATTGATTTAAGCGTTTTAAAATCGCTTTCATAAGTAACACACCTCAGGATTCAAAAAAGTTGCATTTCCCCAAAAAAAATTTTTATTTCACGAAATCACGGTATATAGCCTAATTCTTATATAAAATTATCAATTTTGAGGTAGGTATATAAAATTTATATACATTTTTAGAAGCTTTTTGAAAAAATCCCTCACATTTGAATCTGTGAGGGTAAAAAATATTTTGCAGATTAATTTATAATTATGCCTGTTCTTTTCTGAATGTGATAATAAATGCGCCTTTAAACTGTGTTGAAGTAGCCATATAATCATAAGTTACAAGCTCCCAACCCTCAGCGTATCTGTCATTTACAAGTTTGTCAAGACGCATAAGGTCATTTTCATCAGCTTTATCTGAAAACAGCTTAAAGCTTGCCTGCATAATTTCAGTTTTGTAAACGTACATCGAAATTCCCCTTTCATATTATTTTATTCACGGCTTATATTTTTTCATAAATACAATCCATATGATTACTATATCATAGATATTTATTTTTGTCAAGCAATTTTACACATTTTTCTTATTTATTTTCCATATGCTAAATCAACAGACATAAAATCCCCCCTCGAATAAACCGAGGGGGGATAAATATCGTTACAGCATATTTTTTACATCAAAGATGTATACGTCTTGAATTAGTCCTGTCCGTAGAGAGTTGTAAGACGTGTAAGGTAATCGTATCTGTCCTTAGCGTTAGCAACAGCAGCGTCAAAGAGCTTCTCAGCGCGCTCAGGGTTAGCACGTGCAAGTGAGTTGTAACGAACCTCGCCCATGAGGAAGTTCTTGAACTCATCTGTGTTAGGAGCCTTGGAATCAAGGATGAATGGGTTCTTGCCCTCTTCCTTGAGTGCAGGATTGTATCTGTAAAGGTGCCAGTAGCCAGCCTCAACAGCCTTCTTCTCCTCAGCCTGAGCTGTAGCCATACCTGTCTTGATACCGTGGTTGATACAAGGAGCATAGCAGATGATGATTGAAGGACCGTCATAAGCCTCAGCCTCAGCGAATGCCTTGATACACTGGTTCATATTTGCACCCATAGCAACGTGTGCAACGTAAACATAACCGTAGCTCATTGCGATACCAGCAAGATCCTTCTTCTTAACAACCTTACCAGCAGCAGCGAACTGTGCAATAGCACCTGTAGGTGTAGACTTGGAAGCCTGTCCGCCTGTATTTGAGTAAACCTCAGTATCGAATACGAGGATATTAACGTTCTTACCGGAAGCGATTACGTGGTCGAGACCGCCGAAGCCGATGTCGTAAGCCCAACCGTCACCACCGAGAATCCACTGTGACTTCTTGGAGAGATAGAGCTTCTCAGCAAGGATAGCCTTAGCGTCATCACAGCCGCAAGCCTCAAGAGCAGCAACGAGCTTATCTGTTGCTACGCTGTTAGCA
>JAFXDK010000050.1 GCA_017521805.1 Ruminococcus sp.
AACTAAACCTTGCCATCAAATACTCGGCATAAAGAAAATTTCTCTGCGTCAGAAAAACTTGAAATGCGACAGCATTCCTGCGTTTTTCTTCCTTGATAAATTTCCTTTCTGCTTTCGTCTTTTTGGCAAGGTATAATTGGTAGAGCAATATAACAGAAACGAGGGTTGATATATGAGAATAGGTGTTGACTATTATCCTGAGCAGTGGGACAGCTCACTCTGGGACGCAGACGCTGAAACAATGGCGAAAACAGGAGTAAAGCTGATTCGTATAGGCGAATACGCATGGCAGAGACTGGAGCCCTCCGAGGGCGCATACGACCTTGAATGGCTTAAAGATGTAATAACTATATTTGCACGCCGCGGAATCGGAACGGTGCTTTGTATACCTACAAGCTGTCCGCCTCTCTGGCTGTTTCAGAAATATCCTGAGATTATGCCTTTGCAGTCGGACGGTAGAATCAGTATGTCCAGATGTATAAATTCCCCTGTTTTCCGCCAGTATGCAAAGAGGATAACAGAGGTTCTTGTAAATGCCTTTGCTCTTAATCCTGCTGTTGTGGCATGGCAGATTGACAACGAGCTTGAAGCTTATCACTGCACCTGTGAGGTCTGCCGTGAGAAATTCCGTCAGTGGCTTATGGAGCGTTACGGCTCAGTTGAGTATATCAACAGAGCGCTGAATAAGAGTTATACCGACCTTTCACAGATTATTCTTCCCGATAATCCTAAGGAGGCATGGCGTGAGCCTGCACTGTGCCTTGATTGGTATCGCTTTACGTCGGAATCAGTTATAAATTTTACCAGTGATATAATGAAGCTTATACGCATGGTCAAGGACGATGCATTGATTACCACAAATACGGATTTCGGCAAAAACCGTCCTGATTACTATAAGTTATATGATTTTCTTGATTTTGTTTCGTATGACAACTATCCCCCTGTGAGATTGTCAAAGAATCCTGAGGAAATCAGTTCCCATGCGTTCAATCTTGACCTGATGAGAGGCATAAAAGGCGGTCATTTCTGGGTTATGGAACAGCTCAGCGGACCGCAGGTTGAGCAGGGGGTTATATCTCCCTCTCCAAGAGCAGGCATGATTATGGGATATGCTATGCAGGCTATGGTGCGCGGTGCGGATATGGTTTTCCATTATCGCTGGAGAACGGCTCTTGCAGGGGCAAAAATGCATCATCACGGCATATTCGACCACAGCAACAAGCCCAACCGCAGATTTCTGGAGTTTTCGGAGCTTTGCAGATGCGTGGCAAAGCTGAAAGACCTTGACAATACCTATATTGAATCGGATGTGGCAATTGTCTATTCGCCCATATCCGATGCAGCATTCAGAATACAGCCTCAGAGCGAGGGATTCAGCTATATAAATCAGCTTAAAAAATTCCATAAGGTGCTGACTAATTTCGGCGCAAACGTTGATGTTGTATCTCCCGAAACCGACCTTTCAAAATATAAGCTGGTCATTGCGCCCTCCCTGTACGTGAACAGGGAAAAGGCAACGGGCAGTATATACAAGTATGTAATAAACGGCGGAACAGTTGTCCTGACGGCGAGAAGCGGTGTAAAGGACGAGTTCAACAACTGCATTATGGAGCCTCTGCCTACTGTTTTCAGGGAGCTTATAGGCGCTGAAATCGAGGAATACGACCCCATAGGCAGTGAGGAATATGCTATCCGTGACTTTGCAGGTGATGAGTATATATGCAGTAAATGGTGCGATATCCTCACACCTGTCAGCGCAAGGGCATATGCGGTATACAGCGGCGGTGACTACGACGGCTGTGCGGCTGTTACCATGAACCGCTACTGCGGCGGAGTTGCTTACTACGTGGGAACTATGTGCAAATCCGATTTTTACAGAAGCTTTATCTCAAATCTGATGATGCAGACTGGTATACCGAAGCTTGAAAATCTCCCGAAAGGCGTGGAGGTCACAACGAGGACAAACGGCAGAGATGAGTATATCTGCTTTTTCAACAACTCCGAAGAGACGGTGAGAGTACCACTGCCTAAGCCTATGTACAGCATGATAAGCGGTACGGAAATTGAAGATATGGAGCTTACTCCGTTCAGAATGGAAATAGTGAGGAAGTAAATGAGAATAGTATTGCAAAGAGTAAATTCCGCAAGCGTAACAGTTGAGGGCAATATCTGCGGAAAAATCGGGAAAGGATATCTTGTGCTCCTTGGGGTAGGTCAGAGGGATTCTGAGGAGGATTGCCGCAGACTTGCGGATAAGATAATAAATCTGCGTATCTTCTCGGACGAGAATGACAAGATAAATCTCTCTCTGGGTGATGTTGACGGCGATTTGTTGGTTGTATCTCAGTTTACGCTGTATGCGGACTGCCGCAAGGGGAATCGTCCGAATTTCATACAGGCAGGAAAACCCGACGAGGCAGAGCGTCTGTACAATTATTTCACGGAGTACTGCCGCAGTAAAGGAAAGCATGTAGAGACAGGAATTTTCGGTGCGGATATGAAAGTAAACCTTGAAAATGACGGTCCGTTTACGGTTGTTTTGGAATGAGCTTTAACATCAAATTGTAGGGGCGGATATTATCCGTCCGCGGATTGACTGAAAAATAATAGACATTTTCAAGAATACGTTAAGAATCCAAGTGTACACACGTGTATTCTTGTATTCTTGTATTCTTCGTGCATATTATACAAACACATGCTATATTTCAGTTGTGCGTTGTATAATATATACAAAAAATTGAAGATAATAGACACATTCAAGAATACGTTAAGAATCCAAGAGTACACACAGGAATTCTTGGATTCTTGGATTCTTACTGCACTTTGCACAAAAACATGCGTTTTTATTTGTGTAATTTTACAATTAAGCACGGGCGGATAATATCCGCCCCTACGAAATAACATAAAATGTATAATCACCTTGGTTATTAAGATAATATAACTGAGGTGATTTTTTATGCGCAGACGGGGCGAATACGGCATACTTATCATTGCGGTGCTTTTCTTTTTTATGTTTTTCGGCATATCCCTGAATTTCCTGAAACTTTCGCAGGAAAGGGATTATGTCCGCACTGCCGCAGACAGTTCCTTTGTGACTATTCATGCAGGGGAAACATGGGGAACTGTTTTCGACAGGAATTTCAATCGGCTTACAAACGCTAAGTCACGTATTATAGCCGTTGCAGTTCCAACAGAGATAACTCTTGGAGAGCTTGAACAATATGCTGCTGATGCAGAGAATCTCCGTATGAACTACGAAAAAGCAAAGCCCTTTGCCTTTGAATGTATAAAAAAGGGAGAGGAATCACAGGGACTTACTTTCTTTGAGATTCCCGAAAGATACGGTGAGGAAATCCCTGCACCACATATTATCGGCTATATTTCGGAGAATAAAGGTGCAAGCGGTCTGGAATATGCCTACAACGACCTTTTCCGCTCGGGAAACGTTGAAAACAGCGTTACCTATTCAACGGACGGATTCGGAAATATCCTCATAGGAGGCGGAAAAAACGTTATCCGCAGTACAAAGGACAACACAGGAGTTGTAACAACTCTTGACAGCCGAATCCAGAAGATATGCGAGGAAGCAGGGAACGATCTGAAAAAGGGCGCTATAGTTGTATCAGATGTAAAAAATGGCGAAATACTGGCAATGGCAAGCTTCCCTCAATATGATATGAACAACCTTTCAGCCGCCTTTTCTGACGAGAACAGCCCTATGATTAACCGCTGTCTCTACTCTTTCAGCGTAGGCTCAATATTCAAGCTTGTCACTGCCTGCGAGGCTATAAATGAGGATATAACGAATTTTGTCTGCCGATGCAGCGGAGCGTATAATATCGGGAATCTGACCTTTGGCTGTCACAACAGGGCAGGACATGGAATCCAGAATATGAAAGAGGCTATGACGAATTCCTGCAATCCATATTTTATTAATATAAGTCAATGTCTTGATTTGCAGGAATATCGCAGTTTAGCCTATAATTTCGGCTTCGGAAGGGAGATTCATCTGTGTACCGGCATGATATCCTCCGCAGGTGTTCTGCCCTCCGTTGAGGATTTGCTTATTCCCGGAGAGCTTGCAAATTTCTCTTTCGGTCAGGGCAGACTTACAGCAACGCCCTTGCAGATAAACCAGATGACCTGCGCTATTGCCAACGGAGGAGAGCTTAATATGCTCCGTCTTATCAGAGGAGTAACCGTTGACGGCGAAACAGTGGGAAATGAGAAATCGCCTTTAAGCTCCCGAGTGATATCTGAGGATACAGCAAGGAAACTGCGTAATATGATGATAGGCGCGGTATACGACAACGAGAATTCCAATGCAGTTCCCGAGCTTGTACGAGCAGGAGCAAAGACCTCTACGGCTCAGACGGGTATATATGACGATAAGGGCGAGGAGCTTTGTCATGGCTGGATTACGGGATTTTTCCCAGCCGGAGCTCCAAGATATGCCGTGACAGTACTTGCGGAACACGGAGGCTACGGAAACGATACAGCCGCCCCCATATTCAGAGAAATAGCTGATAGAATAATTGATATGGAGAATAAGATGAGCCGTTAGCATAAAAAGCTAATGACTACAGGCTTTATCAAAGTACACAAATAAAAACATATATTTTTGTGCAAAGTGCAGTAAGAATCCAAGAATCCAAGAATCCAAGAATTCCTGTGTGTACTCTTGGATTCTTAACGTATTCTTGAAAATGTCTATTATCCTCGGTTTATTGTATATGTTGTACAATGCACGACTGAGATATAGCATATGTTTGTATAATATGCACGAAGAATACAAGAATACAAGAATACGCGTGTGTACTCTTGGATTCTTAACGGATTCTTGAAAATGTCTATTATTTTTCTTGAGCTGTTAGCTATCAGCAATTAGCCTTTAGCTGATATTATAAACTGTCAAAAGCTAACGGCTATAGGCTTTTGGCTGAAAGCTGGATTGAAAATTCATTTTTTTCATCAAAAGCCTTGACATTTTGCCGAATCAGCACTATAATAATATTGTATGGGTTTTTGTACCCTTTTATTTTGTGCGCCGTAAGGCGAAAAGGAGAATTATTTTATGAAATGGACAGGTTTGAATGACCTTCGTGAAAAATATCTTTCATTCTTTGAAAGCAAGAATCATACAAGAATGGCAAGCGCTTCCCTTGTTCCTCAGGGGGATAAGAGCCTGCTTCTTATAAATTCGGGAATGGCTCCCCTGAAAAAATTCTTTCTGGGACAGGCTGTACCGCCCAATGTGAGAGTTACTACATGCCAGAAGTGCATAAGAACTCCCGATATCGAAAGCGTAGGAAAGACAGCCCGTCACGGTACATATTTTGAAATGCTGGGCAACTTCTCTTTCGGCGATTACTTCAAGGCTGAGGCTATCGAGTGGGCTTGGGAATTTCTTACAGGAACTCTTGAAATCCCTGCTGACCGCCTCTGGATTACAATATATGAAAGCGACGACGAGGCTGAACAGCTCTGGATGAACAACATCGGAATCCCAAAGGATAGAATTATCCGTCTCGGCAAAAAGGATAACTTCTGGGAGCACGGCTCTGGTCCCTGCGGTCCATGCAGTGAGATTCACTTCGACAGAGGCGATTCCTACGGTCCTTTCGAGAACTTCGAGCAGGCAAGCGATATCGACCGTGTAATCGAGATATGGAACCTCGTATTCAGCCAGTTTGACAGCGACGGAAACGGCACATATACCGAAATGGAAAACAAGAACATCGACACAGGTATGGGACTTGAAAGACTTGCTTGTGTAATGCAGGGTGTTGACAATATCTTCGAGGTTGATACCGTTCAGAATATCATGAAGCACATCTCCTCAATTGCAGGAGTTTCATACAAGACAGACGCAAAGACAGACGTATCTCTCCGCGTTATTACCGACCATATCAGAAGCACAACATTCATGGTAGGCGACGGTATACTCCCCTCAAATGAGGGCAGAGGCTACGTTCTCCGCCGTCTGTTAAGACGTGCCGCACGTCACGGCAGATTGTTGGGCATTACCCGTCCTTTCCTCTGCGAAGTATGCGATACAGTTATAAATGAAAACGCAGGAGCATATCCCGAGCTTGCTGAAAAGCGCGATTACATCAAGAAGATTATTGGCGTTGAGGAAGAAGCTTTCGCTAAGACAGTTGACAAGGGTACAGAGCTTCTCAACAGCTATACAGCGGCTCTCTCCGAGAACGGCGGAACAGTTCTCTCAGGTGATGACGCGTTCAGACTTTCAGATACATACGGCTTCCCCATTGACCTCACAATTGAAATCTGCGAGGAAAAGGGCTTTGCAGTTGATGTTGACAGATTCAGAGAGCTTGCACAGGAGCAGAGAGCAAAGGCTAAGGCTGACCACCTTGCAAAAGCAGGTTCATCATGGGCTGACAACAGCATAAAGGTAGAAGCTCCAAAGACAGTATTCACAGGTTATACCGATTTCACAGCAGAGGCTGAAATCCTTGCAATCTACAAGGACGGCGCTGAGGTTGATTCCGCAAGCGAGGGCGAGGACGTTGTAATCGTTCTCGATAAGACACCTTTCTACGCTGAAAGCGGCGGACAGGTAGGCGATACAGGTACAATCGGTGACGGTGCAAATACAGCCGCTGTAGCTGATACTATTAAATCCGAGGGACACTTCCTCCACATCGCTTCCGTTACAGAGGGTACACTCGCAAAGGGCGGCAAGGTTACAGCCGCTATTGACAGCGAAAGACGTATGGCAATCATGAAGAATCATACATCTGCGCATCTTCTCCAGTACGCTCTCCGCGAGGTTTTAGGCGACCATGTTCATCAGGCAGGACAGCTTGTAAATGATAAGGCTTGCCGTTTTGACTTCAACCATTTCAGCGGACTTACAGCTGAGGAAATCGCAAAGGTTGAGGCTCTTGTAAATGCTGAGATTATGAAGGCTCTCCCTGTAACAATGGAGGAAATGCCCATAGACGAGGCAAGAAAGCTTGGCGCTATGGCTCTCTTTGGCGAGAAGTACGGCGATACAGTACGTGTTGTAACTGCTGATAATTCCGTTGAATTCTGCGGCGGTACACATATCTCAAATACAGCTCAGATAGGACTTTTCAGAATCGTATCTGAAAGCTCTGTAGCAGCAGGTGTAAGACGTATCGAAGCTGTTACAGGAATGGGAGTACTTGAACTCCTCAACGAGTACAAGAACACAATCGTAAAGGCAGCAGGGGCATTGAAGCTTGCAAATATAAATGAACTTCCCGAGAAGTGCGCAGCTGTTACAGCTGAGTTAAAGGAAAAGGACAAGGCACTTGAAAGCCTTGCACAGCAGGCAGCTAACGCAAAGGCAGCGGCTATGTTTGACAATGCCGTTGAGATAAACGGAGTTAAGGTTGTTGCCGCATCACTGGGAGCAGCGTCTCCCGATGAGCTTCGCAAAATGGGCGACAGCGTAAAGGATAAGGCAGAGGCTATTATCGCTCTCTTTGCAGGCGTAAACGGCGCAAAGGGCACACTCTACTGCGTATGTACAGCAGATGCTCTGAAAATGGGCGCTCACGCAGGAAAGCTTGTACAGCAGGCAGCCGCAGTAACAGGCGGCAAGGGCGGCGGCCGTCCCGACAGCGCAATGGCTGGTATGGGCGATGTTGCAAAGGCTGACGAGGCTGTAGCTTCATTTGCTGATATCGTAAAAGAATTTATAAAGTAAGGAGAATAACTATGGACTGCTTATTCTGTAAAATCATAAACGGCGAGATTCCAAGCACAAAGGTATACGAAGATGAATTTGTATTCAGCTTCAAGGATATCGCACCTATCGCTCCCGTACACTATCTCATAGTACCAAAGGAGCATATCTGCTGTGCCAACGAGGTAAACGAGAGCAATTCAGCAGTAATTGCAAAGGTATTCGAGGCAGCTGCAAAAATCGCAAAGGCAGAGGGAATCGAAAGCTATCGTATAATCAACAACTGCGGTGACGATGCAGGACAGACTGTAAAGCATATCCACTTCCATATGCTTGCAGGCGTTAAAATGGGCTGGGGACCTGAATCCCTTGGCAAGACTGAATAACAAGGGGGAAAAGGCTATGGCAGGCACATACAAAATGACCATTGCAGGTCTGGAGCGTGAGCTTCCCCTGTGTCCCCTTAATGAAAAGCTTGATATTGCGGCATTTGTAATGTTTTCCGATGTGGAGCTGACGGTTAAATCTGCGGAAGCTCTCCTTGCAAAATGTCCCGATTTCGATGTGATACTCACAGCGGAATCAAAGGGTATACCTCTGGGCTATGAAATGGCAAGACAGTGCGGAAAGCCATACGTTGTTGCAAGAAAATCAGTAAAGCTTTATATGAGTGAGCCTATTTCCGTAACTGTTAAATCAATTACAACAGCCAAGGAGCAGACGCTGTACCTCTCCGCAGAAAAAGCGGCTATGATTGAGGGAAAGCGTGTGCTTGTGGTTGACGATGTAATCAGCACAGGCGAATCATTAAAGGCTCTTGAAAAGCTTGTTGAAGGTGCAGGAGGAGTAATAGCGGCAGAAGCGGCAGTTCTCGCAGAGGGCGACGCGGCTGACAGAACCGATATTATCTTCCTTGAAAAGCTGCCCCTGTTCTTTAAATAATAATATGAAGCGGAAAATGATTGGTGCGGCAGCAGCGTATATGTCGGGATTGTTTTTCGCTTCATTCTTTTTTGAAGCATTCGGCATATTGATAGCTGTCTGTACCGTTGTATTGATTGTAAGCATCGGCAGAGTGAAAGGCTTCAAGGCTGTAGATTATGCCGTAATTGCTGTATTTTTCACTGTTGCTGTAGCTGTGAACCGTGGGTATACCTATTTGGTATACGATAAAATAACAGCGTATAGCGGCGCAGAGGGAAGCTTCTGCGGCGAAATAACAGATTACAGCATATATGACAATGACCTTGCTTCCTTTACCGTCAAGGGCAGAATAAACGGCTCACAGAAAGCGCGGATAACCCTGCTGACAAGCGAACTTGACGCTGATTATGGGGATATTATAAGTCTTGAAAAATGCACATTCAGCCCCATTGAAAATGACTATCTGTTTGACAGTGTATCGTGGAACAAATCCCGTCATATTTACCTTGAAGCTGAAAAAATAAGCGGAATATCTGTTGAAAAACGGAATTCTCAGCACATCAGAAGAACCCTTAATCAGTTCCGCAGAGATATGATATCAGAAATATGTACCCATATGTCAGGAGATACGGGAGCAATGCTGTCGGGTATGATATTCGGCGAAAAACAGTATCTTGACGATAATGTCAGAAAATCCCTGAACCGAAGCGGAATAGGACATATCTTAGCTGTATCGGGACTTCATGTTTCCATAATTGCCGCAGTATTTATGGGAATTCTGAAAAAAATCAGACTGAATAAATTTCTGCGATTCGGCATACTCAATCTATTTCTGTTTCTGCTTCTCATGCTGACGAATTTCCCCATATCAGCCATAAGAGCTGCAATAATGCTTGATATGCTTTATTCTGCGGAGCTTTTCGCAGAGCAGAATGATTCTCTCAACTCACTCAGCATTTCGGCGCTGTTAATCTGTATCAGCGATTGCTACGCGGTATACAGCAGCGGATTTATATTATCTCTCAGCGGTACACTGGGAATTGCAGTATTTGCACCTTATATGGCAGAGAAAATCAGCAGTGAAACTCTTATCGGCAAGGTGAAAATATCACTGCTTACAGCGGTTTGTACAACGCTTGCAGTAATGCCTGCCTCAATGTATTATTTCGACGAGGTATCGCTGATATCACCCGTTGCGAATATTCTGCTTGTACCCTTGTGCATCTGCTCAATGCTTGCAGGAATTGTTTTTATAGTCACAGGAGGAATATTTGAGCCGATTCTTTATCCCGCGGAATTGATGCTGTCGGCAGTTGCGAAAATAACAGACCTTATGGCGAAAGTGTCAATTTTCACATTGCCTCGGACAGAGAATTTTTTACCGATTCTATTTATAGTATCAGCAGGAATTATAGCCGCAGTTTATCTTATCAGCGAAAGCAGAAAAGCTGTATCTTCTGCATTGGCAGTTACGGTATTCGCCAATACGGCGATTTCATCTATTTACGGAGCAGTGACAGCAAACCGCCTTACAATTGCCGTACTGGGCGAAAAAAACTCTATGGCGGCAGTAATATCAAAGGGCAGTGAAAATATAGTGGTAGATATGGGCGGTACGGGTAATAACGAAAAATATGCCGCAAAATATCTCACACAAAAGGGTATAAGGGACATTGACTGTCTTGTACTGACTGGAAATGCCAATTCGAAATATTCGGCATACCTGAATGAGCTGAAATATTGCGGAATTGAAGCGATACAGAAAATGGCAGATATCACAGATACTATAACACTTGAAAATGACGCATATACCGCGGAAATTAACGGAGGTATACTGCACATCACAGGTGAAAACTTTGATATTGTCTTTCTTTCTGCAAAAGCTGATTGTGAAATTAACAGTGAGCTTTATATTTATTACGGAAATATTCCGAAATCGGCAGATTTGTACGAAAACAGTATAGTTTTGAATGATTTCGGAAATAACTTTGAAATTATCCCGAAATCTGACGGGGAGTATAAAATCAGGAGAAATTATGGCAGTTGTAAATGAAAAAGAGCTGACAGCGGCTCTGAAAAAAGGCGAATTAAGCCGTATATACTACATTTTCGGCGGTGATACCGCAGGCGTTGAAGCTGTTACAAGAAAAATCATAAATGCGGCAGTAGGCGGAAACGAAGATTTCGCCCTGACAAAGCTTGACGGAAAAAAACTGGATATGTCACAGCTTGAGGAACTTGTGGGACAGTTCAATATGATGTCAGAGTATAACTGTATACTCATAAACGACTACAACTGCGAAAAGCCATACGAGGATATGCGCGGAAAATCAGCTGATGAGGTTACAAAATCACTTCTTGCTGTGCTGAAAAATATCCCCGACCAGACCGTTGTAATATTCAATGTCACAGGCTTTGAGGTTGAAGTCCAGTGGGATTACAAGACGAGAAGAAATGTTATAAAAAGTAAGAACAAGAATAAAAAGCTTGCGGATTTCGCTGCCAAAAATGGCACTCTCTGCGAAATGCCAATTAAAACATCACAGGAGCTTGCAAGGATAATCACCAACAAGACCGCGGCAAGAGGGGGAGCGATTACCCTTGACAATGCCCGTGAAATAGCGGAGCGATGTCTCTGCGATGAGCTGACTATCGAAAATGAGCTTGATAAGCTTTGCGCCTACGCACAGGGCAGGGAAATCACCCGTGAAATGATACAGGAGCATGTACATCAGCGAAATGATATGACTGCCTATGAGCTTGCAAAAGCCGTTGCCTCTCTCAATGCCAATGCGGCATTTGAAGCAATCGACGAGATGAATATAACCAAAGATAACAGAATGATTGTTTTTCATGTTATATTTTCAACGTTCACAGATATGTATCATGCCGCCTGCGCACGAAAAAAGGGTATCGGGTATGAGCAGGCAGCAAATGATTTCGGCTATTACGGACGAAGCTTTATTATGAAGAATGCATATAGCTACAGCTCCCGTATGAGCGTTGAAAAGCTGAGAAAATGTATTATTATTCTCCGTGATACCGCAGTGAGAATGAATTCCACCGCCTGTGACCCACGATATGAAATTGAACAGGCTGTTACCCGTATGTTAAAGGAGAGCAAATGATAAAAATAAACGAAGCTGTAATAGTTGAGGGAAAATACGATAAAATCAAGCTTTCCTCGGTGATTGACGGAGTTATAATCGTAACAAACGGATTCGGCATATTCAAGGACAGGGAAAAGCTTGAACTTATCCGTTACTACGCAGAAAAAACAGGTATAGTAATACTTACGGATTCAGACAACGCAGGACGTAAAATCCGCGGATATATCAAGGGAGCAATAAAAAACGGAAGTATAAAAAATGTCCATATCCCCGATATTTTCGGCAAGGAAAAGCGCAAGACAAAGCCTTCTGCCGAGGGGAAACTGGGAGTTGAGGGCATTGATGTAAAAACTCTTGTATCTGCATTTGAAAAGGCAGGTATAAGCTCTGCTGAGAGGACTGCACCAAAGGATATAACAAAGGTAACAATGTTTGAATTGGGACTCAGCGGCGGAAACCAGAGCAGTATACTGCGGCAGAAACTCCAGAGCAGATTGGGACTTCCCTCAATGCTGTCTGCGCCTGCACTGCTGGAGATACTCAACACCATGATGACAGCTGATGAACTGAGAGAGCATATGGCGGCTCTCGGGGAGTGTAAAAATGACCTATAGCAGTCTGCTGTTCATATATTTATTTTTCCCTGCGGCACTGGGAATATATATGATATCCCCGAAAAAAATAAAGGATATTGTACTCTATGCCGAAAGTCTTATTTTCTGCGGATTTATGGGCGTAAAGATGACGCTTTTCATACTTCTTTTTTCCATTGTGAACTACACCGCAGGAAAATTTATATACAGCGTAAAACCAAGGCTGAAAAGTATTCCCCTCGCCATAGGCATACTTTTCGATATTATAATGCTCCTGTCATTCAGAGCCGATTATTTTGCCTATCTTCACGGCTTTATGCGGCTTCCCGAGGGAGCATATCCCCTTGGAATATCTCTGTTTACGCTGTCGACAGTAGGATATCTTGCGGATATTTACAAGGGAAATATAAGAGCTGACAAGAATTTCATACGGTTTTCCCTCTTTGTGATGATGTTTCCACGGCTTATTATGGGAACTGTTATCAGCTACGATACATACCTTACCACCATGAAAAACCGCCGATTCAATATAGGAGAGCTTGGGGAGGGTATCATTGGATTTGTAAAGGGACTTGCTAAAAAGGTGATTGTAGCAGACCAGCTTTATATGCTGTATTCGGCAGTTGACGGCATGCCTCTTTCAAAGCTTTCAGCCGCTTCTGCATGGCTTGGAATTATTGCATATATACTTTGTCTTTACTTTACATTATCAGGCTTATCAGATATGAGCTGCGGGCTATGCAGATGCTTCGGAATACGTATGCCTAATAGCTTCAACTATCCCATGTTCAGCGGACGTATAAGGGTATTTCTTTCAAAGTGGCATATTCAGGTTATCCAGTGGTTCAGAAAGTATATCACAACCCCTGTTTCTTCTATGATAAATAATGCATATATTGGAAAGTTTGTATTTGTTATAGTATGGACTGTCACGGGTATGTGGTACAGTTTCAGCACAGGAGGCGCTTTGTGGGGTATGCTTATGGGATTGGCAGTAGTAATAGAAAATAAATTTACAAAATTCAGACGAATCAGAACTAACGGAGTTATATTTACAATGTTTGCAATAACTCTTATATCTGTATTCCTTGCTGCAGAAAGTATTTCGGGAGGATTGAGATACATAGGGGTAATGTTCGGCGGGAACGGCAATCTTGCGGATTCTCTCTCTGTTTATCTGCTAAAATATTATATTGTAATACTTCTTGTTGCGGTATACGGTTCAACGGATCTTTTCAAAAATACACTTGCAAGGGTAAAAGATTCAAAGTTCGGCTGGATAATTTCTGTATTTACGCCTGTAACAGTCTTTGCACTGCTGCTGGCATCTACAGCACTTATGGCGTACAGCGGTCAATCTGATTCAATGATAATCATGTTATAGTGAGGAAAAAATGAAAAGGGCAGTTAAGATAACCGCAGGTGCGGTGATGATATTTATATCCGCTGTTATGGGAATGATACTTTTTGGAGGCGGATTTGTTCAGGATATCACGACAATAGGCAAAACAGAACTTATAAACGGTGGTATCGACGATAAGCTTGCAGGCAGTGTTGCTGAAAATCTGCCATTCAGGGATTATATGCGCTCTCTGGGAGCAGAGGCAGGGGCAAAAATTGGTGAGCCTGTTGTTAATGATGTATATATCTCTGATGAACGTCTCCTTGATGTATCGGCATCTGAGCTGAGTTCAGCAGAAAACTATGCTTTAGAAGTAAACAGCTTTGCGGAAAGCTACAGCGGTACGGTATATTTTGCCGCAGTTCCCACATCTAAAGGAATATACGGTGATGACCTGCCGTCCTATATTTTTGACATAACAGAAAAAAAGCTTATTGAATATCTTTATGATGAGTTGGCTGTGAATATACGAAAAATAGACGCATATACTATACTTAAAATGCTCAGTGATAATTATATTTACTGCCGCAGCGATACAAAATGGACAAGCTACGGCGCATATTGTCTGTACAGAACAGTCATACAGAAGCTGGGATTTATTCCTATATCCTATGATAAATATGCCATACGCCACGTAACAGACGACTACCGTGGAAATCTCTATGACAGAACGGGATATATGGAATGTAAAGCGGATTTGCTTGACATCTATGAATATAGCGACGGCACGGAAATCACGGAATGTACAGGTTATGACCGTGACGGAGTGGAGCATCAGCTCAGCCTTTATGATACGAAAGCTGTGGAATCGGATAATCCCTATAATCTCTATCTTGGAGAGCCAATGGATTTTATCAGGATAAAGACCACGGTAAACAACGAGAAAGCCATACTCGTTATAGGCGATGAAACGGCGGATTGTTTTATACCGTTTCTGACAAAGCATTACAGCGAAATAGCATTTATTTCGGCTGATTCATACAAGGAAGCTATTGAAAAATACGTAGATACAAAACATTATGAGCAGGCATTGTTTCTTGTGGGACTTGACTGCATTAAAAATTATTGAGGTGATACGAATGAAAGCATTGGTTACAGGTGCAACATCCGGCATAGGAAAGAGCATATCGGAAAAGTTAAGCAATCGCGGTTGGGAGCTTATTCTCACAGGAAGAAATGAGGATATGCTGAAAGCAATGCAGGAGAAATTGGGAAATTGTGAGATTATTGCGGCGGATTTATCTCAGAAATCCGAGGTTTTAAGGGTATATGATTTCTGTAAAGGAAAAAATGTGGATATGCTTGTGAATAACGCAGGATTTGGTGTATTCGGTAGATTAGCGGAAACTGACCTTGACAAAGAGCTTAATATGATAAACGTAAATATCAGGGCTGTGCATATTCTCATGAAGCTGTTTCTGAGGGATTTCCGCAAGCGTGACAGGGGAATAATCCTCAATGTAGCGTCAGTTGCAGGCTTTCTTACAGGGCCTCTTATGGCGGCATACTACGCATCAAAAAGCTATGTTATAAAGCTTTCCCATGCCGCATCAGAGGAACTTCGCCGCGAGGGTTCAAGGGTAAAAATAAGCGTATTCTGTCCCGGACCTGTTGATACGGATTTCAACGACCGTGCAGGAGTATCATTCAGCATGAAGCCTATATCAGCAGATTTTGCGGCGGAATATGCCATAAAATCGGCACTGTCGGGAAAGCTTACGGCGATTCCGGGAGTATTCACAGCATTGGGAGCGTTTGGCGCAAGATTCCTGCCGAACAAGCTTGTAGCGGCACTTGTGTGTGAAATGCAGGAGAGGAAAAAGGGCGTATGAAAGATATAAGCTACAGAGTTGCGCTGGGCGGCATTGTATCGGCTCTGTGTCTGCTGTGTATGTTTCTTGCAGGGATTATGCCTGTATTTTATCTGATACTACCCATGGTTGCAGGAGTTCTGCTGATGATAATAGCGGAGGAGGTAAGTCTCGGCTGGGCGTGGCTTACCTACATAGCAGTAGATATACTTTCATTGCTGATAACAGCGGATAAGGAATCAGCGCTTGTATTTATAATGATGTTCGGACATTATCCAATGGTACGAATGTATCTGGAAAAGATTAAATTCAGGGGCTTGCGGTATCTGCTGAAAGCATTGATATTCAATTTCTGTACAATATCCTTTTTCCTTGTAACAGTATTTGTATTCGGAATGGAGCAGATGCTGACAGATATGAACGACCTTGGAAAATTCGGGGGAGCTATACTGCTTGGATTGGCAAATATAGTATTTGCGCTGTATGATTTCAACCTTGGAGCGATATATGTACTGTACATCAAGCGACTATTGCCGAAGTTCAGGAAAAAATAAGGTGCTGTAAAAAAACTCGGTATAATAGAAATAGCCGCACAGGAGAACAACGTAGAATCGTTGTTTCTGTGCGGCTATTTTTGAAAGATATTGTGTTTTGGGGAGTTTTTTTACAACCCCGTTTTTTACCAGTTTGATGTTATAGTACGAACTTTTCACCTGTATCACGAATATAATAAAATGGGTGATAAGACATGAAAAGAAGAACAAGAAAGAATCCACAGATACGCCGTGTAATTGGCGGATTGATATTTGTGTCTGTTATAATACTGCTGATTTTTTCTTTTATAAAGCTTGACAAAGCTGTAAGACCGTCGGCGCAGATGCAGGCTGAACAGCTTTCAGAGCATACGGCATATCAGATAATAACTGATACAGTTTCACGGTATATAGCTGAAAGTGACTGTACATACAGCAAGTTTTCAACAATAGTATATGATGAATACGGAAACGTATCATCAGTTGAAGCTCTTGCGGAAAATATAAATTTCATACAGTCCGAATTGACCTCTGAAATTAATGAAAATCTGCATATATCTGGAAAAACGCAGGCTGAGATACCTCTCGGAAATATCAGCGGCTCATATCTTTTAGCTGACAAAGGACCTGTTATCAAAATTGGTATATGCCCTGTAGGAACGGCAGAAGTAAAGCTTGTGAGTACATTTGATACCGCAGGAATTAACCAGACAAGACACAGGATTTATGCGGAAATATCGGCAGATATGGCATCATCATTCCCGCTTTACAGCTTTGAAACAAAGGTTAAATTTGATTATCTTATAGCTGAAACCATAATTATTGGGGATGTCCCGGACTATTCCGTAAGAGCGTGGGCGGAAACATAATAATCTTAGTTTAAGACTGATTTACATGTAAAAAAATGTTTTCCTCTTGCATTTTTAAAAGAAGTATAGTATAATATATGTATTCGATAAATCTGAAATCTGGAAATTGTCTCTGAGCTTGTGAAAGCGGTATACAGAGAGATAGGAAATGAAGAGGGTAAATATGGAACAGACTATGAAAAGCAGTAAGAATAATAAAAACAGCAATGTTTTCTATACCGTTGCAATGAGAGGTCTTGTGGCGTTTCCTAAAATGGTTATGCACTTCGACGCTTCAAGGGATAAAACAACTGCGGCTGTTGAAAAGGCTGTAAAATCGGGCGGCAAGCTGTTTCTCATTGCACAGAAGGAATCGGGAATTGAAAATCCAACTGCTTCTGATTTATATCAGGTTGGAGTTGTTGCAGAGATAAAACAGGTACTCAGACTTCCCGACAATATAATGAAAGTTCTTGTGGAGGGTACTTACAAGGCAAATCTGGTGCGCCTTATCGACGAGGGTAATGTTCTTCGCGCCGAGGTTAAAAGAGTTCCCACATATTCAAGAGTAAAATATGATGAAGCAGAAGCAACTGCACTTATGCGTTCACTTAAAAAAGCCTACGAGAAGTATATCTCTTTCTCAATGAAAATGCCTGAAGAGATACTCGCTTCTATACTTACGGAAGAAAATCCGTTCAGACTTTTTGAGGCTGTTATTTTTAACTGCGGTATCAACTACCGCGATAAGCAGAGCCTCCTTGAAGAATCAAATATAATGAATAAGCTGACAATGCTTCTGGAGTTTATCATAGCAGAGACTGAGATTCTCCAGCTTGAAAGCTTTATCAACGACCGCACACGGAATAATATCGACAGAGGACAGCGTGAATACTATCTCCGCGAGCAGATGCGCGTGATTCAGGAACAGCTTGGTGAGGACGATGCTGAGGAAATCAGCGAGATTATTACAAGCATAATGGAGCTAAAAATAGACGAAAAAAGCCGTGATAAGCTGCTGAAAGAGGCTGACAGGCTTGCAAAGCTTCCTCCTGCTTCACAGGAAGCCTTTGTTATAAAGAATTATCTCGATACCGTTCTTGAACTGCCATGGGGAAAATACACAGGGGCAAAGGTTACAATGGAAAAGGCTTCGGCTATTCTGGAGGACGAGCATTACGGTCTTAAACGCGTTAAGGAGCGCATTCTGGAATTTCTGGCTGTACATACCCTTAATCCCGACATAAAGGGACAGATTATCTGTCTTGCAGGCCCTCCCGGAATCGGTAAAACTTCAATTGCCCGTTCAATCGCAAAGGCTATGGGAAGAAAGTATGTCCGCGTATCTCTGGGCGGCGTCCGCGATGAAGCCGATATAAGAGGTCACAGAAAGACTTATGTGGGAGCTATGCCGGGACGTATCATTACTGCTATGGAGCAGGCAGGTACTTCCGACCCCATGATTCTCCTTGACGAGATAGATAAGCTTTGCAGCGATATAAAGGGTAACCCCTCATCTGCAATGCTTGAAGTCCTTGACAGCGAGCAGAATTCCACATTCCGCGACCATTTTATTGAAGTCCCCTTTGATTTAAGTAAGGCGGTATTCATCACAACTGCAAATAATGTTGGAAATATTCCTGCGCCCCTCCTTGACCGTATGGAGCTTATTGAGCTCCCCAGCTATACGGCTGAGGAAAAATTCCACATTGCAAAGGAACATCTGATTCCCAAACAGCTTAAAGAACACGGTCTGAAAGGCACGCAGCTCAAATTACAGGACGAGACCATAAACGATGTTATCGCCTACTATACAAGAGAAGCAGGCGTAAGGAGCCTTGAACGCTGTATTGCCTCACTTTGCAGAAAAGCGGCAAAGAAGATTGCCGACGGCGACGCTAAGCGTATAACCGTAAAGGCTAAGGAGCTTGAAAGCTGGCTTGGTGTATACAAGTATACCCGTGACCTTGTGTCAGATAAGGACCAGATTGGTGTTGTAAACGGACTTGCATGGACTGCTGTAGGCGGTACTGTAATGCCCCTTGAAGTCCTTGCCCTTGACGGCACAGGCAAGATTGAAACAACAGGCTCACTGGGCGATGTAATGAAAGAAAGCTCAAAAATTGCTGTAACCTATGTCCGCAGTGTAGCTGATAAATACGGTATAGACAAGGAATTTTTCACCAAAAAGGATATGCATATTCATGCACCCGAGGGTGCTGTTCCAAAGGACGGTCCTTCCGCAGGCGTTACAATGACAACAGCTATAGTATCTGCTCTTTCGGGACGCAAGGTGCGTTCTGATGTGGCTATGACAGGCGAAATCACACTTCACGGCAAGGTGCTCCCTATAGGCGGACTCCGTGAAAAAACTATGGCGGCATACAAGCTTGGAATTAAGACGGTTATTATTCCCATTGACAACAAGCCCGACCTTGAAGAAGTTGACGACGCTGTCAAGAGTAATATTGAATTCGTATTTGCAGAAAATCTCACAGATGTTCTGGATACTGCACTTTTGTAAAGGAGGACGGATATGAAGCTTAACTACAATAAAGCGGAATATATAGCCTCATATGGTACATATTCCCAGATACCGCAGGGAGACAGAGTGGAAATAGCTTTTGCAGGTCACTCCAATGTGGGAAAGTCCACCCTTATAAACAAGCTTTTTAATCGCAGAAATCTGGCAAGAGTAAGCTCTGTGCCGGGTAAGACGGCGACTATAAATTTTTACGGTCTGGAGAATATCTATTTTGTTGACCTCCCGGGCTATGGCTATGCTAAGGTAGCAAAGTCGGAGAAAGAACGCTGGTCGGGACTTATCGACGGCTATCTCAGCTCCGACAGGGATATACGCATAGTATTTATGCTCATTGATATGCGCCACGCTCCCACTAAGGACGATTTGAAAATGATTGATTTCCTCATTGACACGGAAATGCCGTTCATACTCGTTCTTACAAAGGCTGACAAGCTGAAAAAAATGGAGCGAATCAAGCGCATGGAGGCTTTCAAGACCGAAATACCGTGCTTTGAGGATATGCACGTGATTCCATTTTCCTCTATGACCTTTGAGGGAGTTGAGGAACTCAGGGCAATTGTTGAAGAAGTGGCAGAGGATTAAGCCATTTCGTGAAAGGATGAAAAAATATGTTTGTATCTGAAAATTTAAGTATAAATGAAAAAGGCAATCTCACCATAGGCGGTGTTGATACCGTTGAGCTTGCAAAAACCTACGGCACTCCCCTCTACGTTATGGACGAGGAGCTTGTGCGCAAAAACTGTCGCGGATTCAATGAGAATATCAAGAAATTCTATGGCGATATGGGACGCGTTCACTACGCAAGCAAGGCGCTTTCCTGCATGGAAATGTGCCGTATAGTTGCAAGCGAGGGGCTTGGTCTTGATGCTGTATCAATCGGCGAACTCTATACCGCTGTAAAGGCTGGATTTGACCCTTCAAAAATCGGTTTCCACGGCAACAACAAGACAAATGAGGAACTTGAATACGCTGTTGAAATCGGTGTGGGACATATTATCGTTGACAACATCGACGAGCTGCACAGGCTGTCTGCAATTGCAGGGAAAATGGGCAAAAAGCCGCACATTATGTTCCGTATCAAGCCCGGAATTGACGCACATACACACGATTTTGTAAAAACAGGACAGATTGACAGCAAATTCGGCTTTGCCCTTGAAACAGGAGAGGCTTTCGACGCTGTAAAAGAGGCTATAAATTGCGAAAATGTGGAGCTTTATGGTCTGCATTGCCACATTGGTTCGCAGATTTTCGATATTGCGCCCTTTGAGGAAGCGGCAAAAGTTATGCTTGAATTTATCGCAAAGATAAAAAATGAGCTGAATTACGAGATTAAGGGACTTAATCTTGGCGGCGGCTTCGGTATTAAGTATCTTGAAGAACACGACCCACAGCCTTTCGGTGTATTCATGGAAAGAGTTTCACAGGTGGTTATTTCCGAATGTGAAAAACTTGGGGTAAACCGTCCTTTCATCTACATTGAACCCGGCAGGTCAATTGCCGCAAGTGCAGGAATTACGCTGTATACCGTTGGTACAAGAAAGGAAATCCCGAACATAAGGACATATGTTTCCGTTGACGGCGGTATGGCGGATAATCCCCGTTATATCCTGTACAAATCCGAGTATGAGGCAATTGTGGCAAATAAGGCGGCTGAGGAGCGCTCCGAGAGAGTTACAATTGCAGGAAAATGCTGTGAAAGCGGCGACCTCATAGGCGAGAATATGCCTTTACAGCACGCTGAATCGGGAGATATCATAGCTGTATGTGCTACAGGTGCATACAATTTCTCAATGTCCTCAAATTATAACAGACTTTGCAGACCTGCTCTTGTATTCGTAAATAACGGTGAATCAAGAATTGCAGTAAAAAGACAGACCCTTGACGATATTATCAGGAATGATGTGTGATTGAAAATATGAAAGTTTTAAGGCAATATCGTCTTTGCATAAATAAAATGGGATTCTAAAGGGTGAAACCCTTTAGCAGAGTCCAGAGACAGCGTCTCTGGTGGGTGCAGGGCAAAGCCCTGCGTAGCGTTCAAGCGCTCTGCAAGAGAGAGCGTCCCCTTAAAAATTGTCTTATTGTAACTTTTTCGAAAGATTGAGGCGCTGTAAAAAAAAGTGAAACCAAAAGTCCGAGTGAGCCATGTAAATGGTCTACTCGGACTTTTTTAAAATGTAAAAAGTGAAAAAGTGCAAAACTGTTGAAAACAGGGTATAACGAACACACCGACAGAAAAATAATTTTTTTGCCGTGTTGAAAAGTATTATTTTGTTGAAAACTCAGGCAGCCAATGCGAGGAATTTTTTCTTCAAATGGAACTTGTGAAGATTAAAACCGCAGCAAATCAGCCCA
>JAFXDK010000051.1 GCA_017521805.1 Ruminococcus sp.
ATTTTAACACAACTTATATTATAGCATAATTACAGCTGTTTTGCAAGGGTTTTGGAGAAAAATGTTATGGGAACCCCTTATGGGATAAATTTTTTAGCTTTTTCTATTGAAAATATCGGGGGTGTGTGGTATAATATGGGTAATAGATTTTTTAGATTGTGTTGGGGGAATTGAAATGAAAAAATATAATTATAATGAATACAATATAACTATAAAAGAAGCACCACCATATTCTTTTGATTCTACAGATAATAAAAATTATGATAATGTTATTGTAATAGAAGAAAAGGATTTTTGTAAATGTATTGAAGTGGAAATTGAGCAATATTGTAAGATTAAAACTGTATTAATGGTAGTTCCGTATTATACACCATTGGAGTCCTTTGTTGCACCGCATAAAGATGGATTGTTTATGATGTTAAATGATGTCTTATGTGTTTTTTCTCCTGAAACCGCAACTGTCACTAAACAGACACGAATAAAATCGTTAGGAAGTATGTTTGAAGTATATCAGTTAGGTAATGATTATATTTTGTATGGTGAATTGGAAATATACAGAATTTCAGAAGATTTAACTGTAAAATGGACTTTTTCTGGACGAGATATTTTTGTTAGATGTCAAGGGGCAGAGCCTGCATTTTCATTGAAACAAGACAGAATTTGTCTTTATGATTTTGAAGATAATTATTATGAAATATCTTTTGAAGGAAAGCTGATTACTTGAAATTGATAAACTTCAATTCACACAACAGACTACCATAGAAAATTCGTTTATTATTGGGATTTGTGAGTAGTCTGACAGACTGAAAAATAAGAATTTAAAAAGGAGATTATTTATGGAATTGCATGTATTGATACCTCTTATTTTTGCGGTAGTGTTTCTAATGATAGATATTGCAATGCTTATCAGAATGATATATCTACTAAAGAAAAGCAAGGATGATACAGTAGAAAACTTGGGGAAAAAATTAAATCCTTACTTAAATGCAACAGGAGTTGTCAGTATCTTAATGACGATTTTTATGATTATAGTTATAGTAACGAAATAAGAAAATTAAATTTGTACAGCACAAAATCTGTCTGTATGAAATAAAATTCAGAGGATAGTAAAATGAAAAAGAACAAGTTTATCTCTTTAGCGCTGATTCCTGTCATGCTGACGATAGTTGAGCTTATTATGTGGTTTTCAAGTCTGCACTATGAGCAAGGTGCATGGATGTCAGACAACGCAAACTTTATTGCATTTCTCGCAATTATGGGATTTTACTTTCTGCCGTTTATATTGCTGATTCCGGAGATTATAGGACTTATATTAGCAATAAAAAGGAAAAAAATCGGATTTCTAATCATTTATATTATTGAGTTGTTGCTGACAACGGTATTTTGTGTATTTTCTGTATATGAATTCAATATAGCTTTAAGCATTTAGATGTGAGAGAAGATAAATGGAGAAATTAATCGATTTGGAGTTAAAATATGAAACTATATGATTCTGCTGTGGAAGCGCTTTCATCGCATCAAGATGAGAAAGTGACAGATGATGAGTTGAAAATGATACAAAAGAAAAGTGGAACAAAAGCTATGATAATATGTTTTTCGATATTTTCGGTAATAATATTAATAGCTATTATATATACATTTGTAGAAGAAAAGGAATTTCCTATTTTCTATATCTTAGTCTTTATTTTTTTATGTCTGCCTATGACGATTAATTCGCTTAGAAATAAAGAAATGTATGCTTGTTATGGAACAGTTACTGATAAAGCTGTTCGCTGTGCAAAACTGCACAAAAGTCATGTTTATCTTCCCTTTGAAGAAACTAAAGAAATAGGAACATACAAACATAAATATACATTATCAGAAACTGTATGCGAGTTCTATTACTGCACTGTTGAGATAAATGGGAAGATATATGATAATGTATGTTGCTATAAAAAGGATTTTAATAAAATCAATGTTGGTGACAGAGTTTTAATTTCAAATAATATTGGCTTCTGTCCTGTTGTATATAAATGTTCAGGTGAAACTGAAATTTCGGGAGCAGAAAATAAAATTTGAATTGATTAGTAGGGGTACAGTTAATTATGAAAAAAGAAACAAAGTTTGAAATAGCATTAATTCTTTCAGTTGCTGTTTCATTTATATTATCTTTTTATCTGAAAGAATTGCTTACTAATAGCTGTATAAAAACAAATTCTCCACTATTGATTTTGCTTGATACAATTTTAAATTATGCAGTGCTTATTGTTATCTCATTTGTGATTCCTTTAATTTTATTGAATTTTAAATCATTGAAGAAACTGATAGATTTTATAAAAGATTTGTTTTTCATTTCAAATAAATCGCTTATTATAATAGGTCTGATTTTGTTGGCATCATGTTTTTTGCCTGTAAACAAAAAGTATAGAGAGGTTAAGATAAATGGCAAACGTCCGCTAAAGATACAGTATGCATATTATCTTTTGTGTGATGCAATAGAAAATAAAACAGATACAATAACAATTGATTCTGAAAAGTTCAGTTTGGACAAGCACAGTTATTCAACGAGAGGCGGACGAGGAAGCAGGACAAGATATCATAGGTTTTATTGTGCGTCTTTTGAAGATTATACTATGTATCTGTATGAAAACGTATTAACGGATTATATTGATACGTGCCAGAAATATGAAATGGATATTGAAATTGAATATTACAAAAATTCAGGAAATATCAAGTCTATTGACGGAATAAGTCTCTATGATGAAAGTGGTTTTAATAAAGCTGTGCACAAAATCGAAAGGGAAATCAGAGAAAAGGAAAACTGGTTAAGCGTTTATAATGAGATGTTTCCTGAAGAAAATGAGTAAAGATTGCAATTTACACAACAGAATTTAGCAGAATATTGGAATGTAACGAAAGAAGATGATAGTTTGAAATTTGACGATTTAAAGGCGGGAGTAAATAATAAAGGTTTTCGCTCTCTGCTTAGAGATGATATAGAAGAAATAATAAAAGAAAAATGTATTGACAGAAGCAATTTTCATGAGTTTTCCAAGATTAATTATGTTGAAATACTTAAAAAGTTTTACTTTTCTTTTTCTGATATCAAAAATTTTCCTGTTAATTTTGAGTCATTGGAAATTCACAGAATGCACTTTCGCTCTGACCTGACAAAAGAATGTATTGATTGTTATTTCAGAACGAATGATTGGCGTGAATATATGAAAATGATAAAATCAGCAATACCTGATGATGAAAAGAAACTATTTTTAATTCTTTCTGATAGATGGGTTTATGAGGGAGAAAGCAACGAAATGTTTTCTGTCCTGAACAAAATGGAGCGTATGGGCGATTTTTACATCGTATCTTCAAAATTTAACTGGTTTATTGCGGTCAGTTATATAACAGATAATGCTGTTATGTATAATCGCTGAATTTCAATTTATGCAATATGATTGTGTGAATACGTACTGCCAAAGGCAACCCCTACAATATTTTAAAATAATGGAGGTATTTTATTATGCAGACAATTATTATAGTTCTTGATTCAAAGAAAATGACGAATCCCGATTTGGATATACGCTATAATCTGCCGCAGCGTATAGAGGAGATTTCCGATAATCAGATAAGCGATAATGGTTATGATTATCTTTCCGATACTGAATTGGGCATTTGGCTCGAAACCGATAATGCTGCTGAAAATGTGCAGAAAGTTATTCAGCTGATAAAATCAGAAAAGTTTATGGATAATGATTTGTCAAAAGCTGCGGATATCTATATTTCCGCAGAGGATTGCGCTGAAGTTGAACAGTGCGAAAAGGTTTATCCGCTGTAATCAGGAGGGATTATGAATATTATTGAATTGATTCAGCAGTTATACGGGGATTCCTGTCAGTTGCGCTCGCCGCTTAATAAAAGACAATTAGACAAGGCAAGAAAACTGCTTCCTGCTGAACTTCTGGAAATTCTGAAAATAAGCAATGGTATATATAAGACTATGATTAATCCTGATACAAATCAGACTGCGGTTATTGACTTGATTGTCTATTCCTTAGCTGATATTAAATCGCAGACAGGGCACTATCTGTGCGAATACGGCGGTGAGGGCTTTGTTTTTTCAGGTAATTTATCAGTGGGATTTTTTGTACTTAAACCCGACGGGAAAATTTTTCGGTATGATTATTACAACTTAAATGAAGAATACTATGCCGAAAATCTGGAGGATTGGCTCAGAAAGTGGAAAGGTATTGAATAAATGAGGTTGTGAGTCATGACTCTAAATTTTATATGAAAAACCGCTTGTGGCTGACAATCACAGGCGGATTTTTTGCGTTACAAAAATTTTTACGGAAAAATTTTCAGAAACCTCTTGACAAATTGTATATAAGCGTGTATAATGTGTATATCGAGTATATACAATATTCAAATTTGAATTTTAGGCAGATTTCGCAGAGCTCGCGGATACTGCCAAATAATAGGAGTGCACACCTATGGATATTATCATAAGCAATTCGTCGGGAGAGCCTATCTATAACCAGATAACCTCCCAAATTAAAGAAATGATTCTCGACGGCAAATTGAAAGAAGGGGACGCTCTTCCTTCAATGAGAGCCCTTGCACAGCAGCTGAGAATCAGCGTTATCACTACTAAAAGAGCATACGAGGAGCTTGAACGTGAGGGATTTATAGAATCCTACACGGGAAAGGGCAGCTTCATAAAAGCTCAGAATAAGGAGCTTTTCCGCGAGGAGCAGCTGCGGCAGATTGAGGATATGCTTATAAATGTATGTGATAAGGCTAAACTGTGCGGTATGGAGCTTGATGAGCTTCGGGAAATATTGGAAATGGTTTATGGAGGTCAGTTATGAGCAATACATATGAAAATGTTATAGAGCTGAAAAATGTTACTAAAAAATATGACGGCTTTACTCTTGACAATGTAAGCTTTAACGTGCCCAAGGGCAGTATAATGGGCTTTATCGGACAAAATGGAGCAGGCAAAACAACTACTATCCGCAGTATACTCAATCTTGTTCCCATTAATGATGGAGAAATAAAGCTTCTTGGTCTTGACCATAAAAAAGATGAAAGAGAAATAAAAGAGCGTATTGCGGTAGTTTTTGATGAACTGCCCTTTCACGATATTTTTAACGCAAATCATATGGGGAAAATTTTCGGGGGTATATATAAAAACTGGGATAATGAGAAATATTCGGAATATCTTGACCGTTTACAGCTTCCGAGAAAGAAAAAAATCGGAAAATTTTCAAAGGGAATGAAAATGAAATTGCAGATTGCCTGCGCTTTGTCACATAATGCTGAACTGCTTGTTATGGATGAGGCTACAACGGGACTTGACCCTGTTGTACGTAACGAGATTCTTGACATATTCCTTGAATATTTACAGAATGAGGAACACAGCATTTTGATGAGCAGCCATATCACCAGCGACCTTGAAAAAATTGCCGACAGCGTTACTTTTATCGACAAGGGAAAGATTCTCATAAGCGGTTACAAGGACGATATCCTCAACAACCACTGCGTTATCAAATGCACCAAGAATGATTATAAAGAAATCAACCCTGAGGATATAATAAGCGCTCGTCTTAATGATTTCGGGGCTGAGGTTATGGTGAATAACAGCGATGAAATGAAGCGTAAATATTCGGGACTTGTATTTGACCGCACTACTCTTGAAGAAATTATGGTATATTATGTAAACAAGAGCAAGAAAGAATGGCGGTGATTATATGTCAAAATTTAAGGCTTTGCTTTACAGAGAATTTATAATTTCAAGAAAAACTTTCTTCCTGCAGCTTATTTCAACTTTAGCAACAATGTTTTTTTTCTGGATTATGGTTATGAGTATGAAATTCGGAAACCTAAAATTCGATTTTTTTGGTTCTAATCCGACTGTTGAAAATATATCATCTGGATGTATGATGTTGATGATAATGATGTATAGTATAGGATTTATTATTGCATTTATTTCAACACGCATAAATATTACTAATACGGTTACAGCAGATATAGACACAAACTGGCGTGCATTTGCTTTTACACTTCCTGTAAGCGGTACTGAAAAAGCATTAGTGGAATTGCTTGTAAAAGTATTAAATATAATTCTTTCGCTTATAATTACTTTTGTTAATTTTATTTTTTTAAGCAGTGTTTTAGAAATTGGTTTGGATGTTGGCTTCGTTTTTAAGGTGTGGTCTGTAATTTTACTTATTTCAACTATTATGGATTTCTTTACACTTCCTGTATTACACGCTGCAAGAACTAAAAGTGAATCGAAGTTTGGCACTTTTCTGTCGACTTTTATACTTATTCTTATGGCAGTAATTCTTATTTTTATTGTAAGGCTTCCTAATGATGAAACAAAAATAATTAAACTGGATACTGATAAACTGAATTTAGCTGAAAATATAAATATTCAGTCTGGTGTGATTACCATACCTGTTGAAAGCAGTGTTTTTGCAAATATGGCGGATATTTTAGATGTTCTTGGAGTCGTGGCAATTCCTATTATAATTACACTTCTCATAGGTGGATTTTTCTTTAGCAAGCGTACAATGGAAAGGAGATATGACTGATGAAAGGATTGCTTTACAAGGAATTCAGGCAGAATTTGCCTTCTTATATTACCTCTTTTGCAATAATACCATTTATGATTCTGCTTTATACCTTTACTTTTTCGTTTATTGAAGGAAAATACGAATCTCTGGAACATGGACTTAAAATTATATACAGTTCTGAAGGATATTTTATCTTAATTCTTACATATGTAATGGGATTTCTTGTTGCTGATACGATATCTTCAAAAACGTTAACCAATGATGAATTTAAAAAATGGGCATATTTTATCAGCTCTACTCCCGCACTTTCAAAAGGTCAGGTCATTGTCAAATACATTTCATCATTTATTATTTCCATGATTTGCATGATTTCGCTTTTTCTTACTGATACGTTTATGAGTATGGCTGTAAAAAAATATGAAATTGAAATGCTTTTTGATGCAAAAAAGCTTTTTATACCATTATTTCTTGTTATGATTGTATTCAGAGCAGTTGATATTCCATTTGTTCTGCGTTTCAACAGTAAAAAAGGTTCGGCAATGAAAGGTGCGGTTCTTGGTGTTCTATTTGTAGCAGTGCTTATATATCTTCTTTTTGGTCCTTTGCCTACAAAGGGAAGTGAACTTTTAATGAAAATTATGGAAATTAGTGCGAAATTTCAAATGGGTGTATATAACAAACTAATAATAAAAATCGAGTGGATTTCAGCAGCTGTTGTTGCTGTATTGTATGTACTTTCCTATTTTATATCAACAAAGCTTTATCTTAAAGGCATTGAAACATATGATAAATAATAAAAAAGGACGTTCTGAACATTTTTTTCGGAGCGTCTTTTTTATTGCTCCACCAACTAACTCTTGAAGAATTATATGAAGCTTTGGGAACAATATTGTCACAAAACTATAACATCAGAACGTTATAATATATGAAACGTTTCAAAAACGAGGTGATACAATGACGAAAGCTGAAACGGAAAAGCTTCATAAGCTGTATGAAATCTACGAACAGCCGATGTACAGGATTGCTTTTTCCGTTCTGAAAAATACTTCCGATGCCGAAGATGCTGTATCTGATGCATTTATGAGAATTATAAAGAAAATCGGCAGTATCGGCGAGCCGTATTCCCCAAAAACCAAAAGCTATATAGTGAAAACTATAAAAAATTCCGCTATTGACATCTACAGGAAGAACAGAAGAAATTTTGACAGAGTAGAGCCCATTGACGACAGTATAAATTCAATTCCTGATACTTTTTCTGGATTTGAAAATGACATTGGCGATATTGACGGAATACTGGACATACTTAACGAAACTGACAGAAAAATCATTACGCTTCGTTGCAGGGAAGAGCTTCAATGGCGTGATATTGCTCAACGTATGAATATGACAGAATCAAATGTGCGGAAACGATTTGAACGGGCAAGAAAAAAGCTTATTTCTCAGAGAGGAGATGCTGAAAATGAATAAAAATAATTTTCCAGATGAAAAAGAATGGGAAAAAATTGTTGAGGACGCTTTTTCCTCCGATGAGGAGCATATTTTTTCCGAACATTACAAACTGAACAAGCAGCAGATGCTGAGGAGGGTTACTATGACAAAAAAGACTTTCAACAAAAAGCGTGGATTGGCAGTTATTGCGGCGGCGGTGGCTGTTACAGCAGCTATTCCCCTTTCGGTTTTCGCCTATGAAAAGCTGACAGCAAAAATCGAAAAAACAGGAAACTATGAAAATACAATTTCAATTCAGACACCTGTGGCTGATACGGAAAATACTGAGGCTTCAAAGTATATGTTTTATGAATTCGGCTGGGTGCCTGAGGGATATGTTCCTCACGAGGAAAATTCAGGTTTTAAAAATCCCGAAAATGGCGGCAGAATTGCCCCTGACCTGTATAAACTGCCCGATGATACAAATGTTGAACTGAAACTTCCTTATTCGGAAAATTGCGAAACTTATGAATCCGAGGGTAAAACTGCCCTTATAAATTATCGTAGTCCCAATGTTTACAATAACGGCACATTAAGCATTGACAGGTCTGTTTACATCTGCTTTGAGGGTACAACTTACGTTCTTTCGATTCATATAAGCGAAGATGTTTCAGATGCTGATATGAAGAAAATGATTGATGAAATCACTCTTTATCCCACAGAAGAAAAGCTTCACGGTGATTATATCCCGTGGCTTGACAAGGGCAATTATCAGACTGTTTCAACTCCGAAAACCTATGCCTACAAGGAAAATGTAAGAACTATTGGTGACACCGTAAGCAAGCCTTATAGTGGTAATGGAAATGACGGATATGACGTTACTCTCAACAGCTTTGAGCTTACAGACAGCTTTGACGGAATAACAACAGACAGCGGCGGAGATGAAACCGATTTCAGTCACTTTATGGACGAGAACGGAAATATCATTGAAAATATCCGTAAAACAATTAAGCTTGGTGACGGTGTTAATACGATTGATGAAATTATATCCGAAGAAGTTGTGCCTATGCATATTCTTAAAATGAATGTAACAATTACAAATACAGCCGATATTGAAAATGATATATGTATCTGTCCGACTATGTTTATTATTGAGGACGGTGAGCCGAAAGAAGACTGGGTGAACAATAAGGACGGATATTCCTGCTTTGACTCGTTAGTTGGCTATGACGGACAGCGTATGTGGTTCTCATTGGCAATGGACAGCGACCAAAAGGGCGGCAATAACCACTTGATTCTTGCCCCTAACGAATCCGCTGATGTACAGATTGCATTTTTTGCCGATGACAACGTAAAGGATAAAATTTATGTTTCCTTTGACGTTAGCGGCAATAATTACGGCGAATATTTTGATGTGAACGGATAAAATAATAATCCCCGATGAATTTTTTTCATCGGGGATTTGCATTAGCCGTTTATAATTTTCTTTGCATTTTCAAGAGCATCAATAACTCTGTCACACCATTCATCAAATTCAGGGTCTTCAATCTGACATTCGGGGTGGGAGAGGACATATTCCACAGTATTGCGGATTCCCTGCTCAACATGGACTTTTGCCTTGAATTCGGGGACAATACGCTTTATTTTGGAGTTGTCGAATACAACTGTCTGTGCCTTATCGCCTGTAAGACTGCCTGTAAGGTCGTAATCGCTCACATCGGAAAGGAATTCAGATGAAACGTGATAAGGTTTAAGCTCAACGCCTAAAGCGTCTGCGATTGCCTGATATATCTGATTCCAAGTAACAGATTCATCAGATGTGATGTGGAAAGCCTCGCCAATTGCGTGGGGATTGCCCATAAGTCCTGTGAATCCAACAGCAAAATCGGAATTGTGTGTGATAGTCCAGAGAGTTGTACCGTCACCGTGGATAATAACGGGTTTACCCTCCATAATACGCTTTATTACCTGATAGCTGCCATTTTTGCCGTGTACTCCCAACGGTACGCTTCTTTCGTCGTAGGTATGGCTTGGGCGCACAATTGTCACAGGGAAGCCGTCCTCGCGGTAGTGCTTCATAAGCAGTTCTTCGATTGCAATTTTATTGCGTGAGTATTCCCAGTATTTGTTTGCAAGAGTTGTACCCTCTGTTATGATATAATCGCAGACAGGTTTGTGATATGCCGATGCGGAGCTGATAAAGATAAACTGCTTTGTTCTGCCGTTGAAAAGGCGGAAATCACGTTCAGCCTGTTCAGGTACAAAACAGATGAAATCGCAGACAACGTCAAATGTCATGTCTGCAAGGGCTTCTTTTGCCTCTGTCTCGTTGTTAATATCAGCTGTGATAATCTTCACATTTTCGGGGAGATTGCCGTTGCTGTTTCCGCGGTTGAGTAGGTATACCTCCCAGCCTGTTTCAGCCAATCTGCGTGTGATTGCGGAACTTATAGTGCCTGTTCCGCCGATAAGTAGTGCTTTCATGATAGATTCCCTCTCTTTAAAATTTCTTTTCGCATTAAAATAAAGTCAAAGACAGTTACAGCATTGTCACTGTCAAAATTTCCGTTTTCCAGTTTTGTTAGGATATCACCTCCAAGCAGATATTTTTCCATTAAAACAGCATCGGCAACATTGACGGCTCCGTCACCATTAAGGTCGCCTTTAACGCTGATTTCGGCTTTTACAGCTTCGTGACAGATAAATTCATCTGTTTCAAAACAATAGCTCCAGATTGTATTATCAGTACGCAGGAAATAACAGGTAAGAACATCATTTTCATAGTAATCGCATAGAAATTCCGCAACATCATCTATAGCCACTTCTTTGCCGTTATGCTCAAGTGTAAGTACATTATCATTACTGATATAATACTCATGGGGCGTGAGCTGACTGCTCATTATTTCTCCGTGGGGTACTCCGAAATATCCTGATTCTCTAAATATTTTTCCTTGTGATTTTCCCTCGTAAAGAGTGACTTTTATTTGTGTTCCGATTTCGTAGGCTGTACCGTCGCTTTTAATATGGACATCTCCTGTTACTACGCCATTATCGTAAGTAAGAAATCCGACTTTTACAACGTCCTCAGCTTTTTGTGTTACAACAGGGGGAATTTTTCTTGTGTTTATTTCCCATAATACATTATTTTCATCTACAAAAAAGTCGTGGGTAGTACTGGTTGGATTCATTATGCCCGTGGGATATGGAGTGCTTAAGCGTTTATTATTCTCGGTATAATTGTCAAGATAGAGCAGCTCGCCCTCGGTGGAAATGCAGTAGCTCCGAAAGCTGTTCTCCGAAAATGAAGCTATATTATCGCAGACATAATCGGCTGTGCAGACGCCGTTATCATAATTGAGTATATATAATTCATTGTTCTCCGAAATGAGATAGGAATCGTTTATATCGCGGAATTTCACTCCCTCTGGAGCAGTTATGGGAATATTGTTTATATATGCCTTTCCTTCAGATGTCAGAATGAGATCGTCACCCATAAGATTAATTGTCAGATATGAATTATCATATTTCTCAACGTTTTCGTGGTGAAGAATAACTTTACCGCCTTTCACACCGTAAAGTCTGCCGTTGGAAATGACTGTCTTTTTGTCAGAATAGAAGTTGGAACTGTAAATCTTCGAGGTGTATTCTACATCAGCAGCAGGGGAGATATCGGCATACTGTGGTTCTTCAACCTTTATTTTTCCTGTGAAAAGCACTTCACCGTCAAATTCTATGGAGTATGAGGTTTCACCGCAGTTTCTTCCGTATACAGCGGCGATTTCACCGTTTCTGTAAAAGCCCTTTTCGTCTTCGCCTCTTATATCGTCCTTGAATGAGGCGATATTGGTATTATCAATACGGAATACTATCTGTTCTGCGTCAATAATTCCCACAGGCAGACAGCCGACAGTTGAAACAAAGCCCTTTCTTATTGTTATATCCCCACAGCGTGCAGCTTCCATACGCTGTTCAAAGGTAATCTGCTCCATATCGGCCATACGAAGATAGTCAAGTTCCATATTTTTTGCAAAATTAATATTGGTAATCGGAACAGAGGTGAGGAATACATTTTTCAACTTTGGGAGCTCTGAAAGAAATGAAAGGTCTGTTATATTTCCGTTTTGGAGATTTATATGGTACAGATTTTCCATTCTTGAAATCCATGAAATGTCCTCAACTCCTGTGAGGTCGAGATTGAGCCATTGTTCTGAGATGAGTTCTTCCTCGGTGAAAATACCGTCGTCATTCAAATCATTTCTCAATAAAAGCTGTTCATATGCGATAGGGTCAACATCGGCAGGAACTGCGGTATCATCGGCAAAAGCAGTATAAGGAATTGCAGATAATGCAACTGCCAAGGACGTTAAAAATGCGGATATTTTTTTCATGAATTCACCTTCCATAATAGTATTTTTCAATTTTTGAAACAAAAATCGGCAGAGAATGGAAAATCCAATCTCTGCCATTATTATAACATATTTATTTTAATTTTGCAATATAATATTTAATTTTTGTTTAAACTGAAACGTAAGACAGTAATGCATTCATAGATTTTCATATGATGTATTTCTGAATTCTTCTGCAAGAAGTATAATCAAATCTTTGTTTTTCATTCGGCGATTCTCAATTTTATTTTTGATAATAACGCCTTTTCGGAATGCGGAACTCAGCATAACACGCAGTCCACGCTCGACATTGTCGTATGTATTGTTTATCTTCTCAGCAATTGCTGTATAAAGCTCAGTCGAACCGTAATCAGCTGTTTCGGGATTGTCTATAAGTATTTTTACAGCGGTGCATAGAAAATAAAATCCGATAAGGGTTGAAGGAAATTTTTTCTTGAAAAGAAACTCTGCAATTTCAGGCAGCAGTTTAAGTTCAGGATAAAAATCCACCGCAATTTCAGTGCAGGCGATACAGTTTATATAGGGCATGACAATACATTCCGTTACTCCGAGTTTTAAAAGTTCAAGGCGAACAGAATCTGAGACGGTGGCAATTATAGCGTATAGTTTCAGTTGAGGATAGCTGTTTCTGCAATTTCTGATAAAACTTCTGATATTTTCATTCATTACAAGAGCATAAAAAATACAACCATCAAAATGCTCCTCATTCAGCATTTTTTCAAGTGTATCGGTATAATTTGAGCAGTATACCGTTTCAAATCCCAGATATTTAATTGTATTTGCCATATTCTTGCCCATATGGTCTATGGTATCTCCGATTAACAGTCTGTACTTCAATTTTTCCCTCGCTTAAAAAATATTCAAAATGATATAATACCCTAATTATATGATATTATATTGTCGGAAAAATGTCAAGAAAATTATTGGCATTGAATCGAAAAGGCTATATATAGCCGTTTGGACGTGGTTTCCGTTTTGGTTATAGGGAAATATTATGCATGATAAGTATGAATCTTAGTTAAAAAATAAAAAAATACAAAATTTCTCATAAATGTTATTGCATTTATAGTTGTAATGTGGTATAATAATTATTGGTATATTTCGTAACCAAAATTAAAACTAAGGAGTGAGTTCCAATGAACGAAAAAGTACAGAAGATTATGGACCTGATCCGCGAAAAAGACATAAAAATGGTTGATTTTACTATGGTTGATATCAACGGACAGTTCCGCCATGTTACAATTCCTGCTAAGGATTTTAACGAAGATGTTATGAAGAACGGTATCGGTTTTGACGCTTCAAATTATGGCTATGCTGTTGTTGAAAAGAGCGATATGGTATTTATCCCAGACCCTGATACAGCTTCTATTGACCCTTTCTGCGAAATTCCTACACTTTCAATGATGGGTAATGCTATGATTATCGATTATCCCGAGAATCGTCCGCTGGCACAGTATCCCAGAAATATCGTTGCAGCTGCTGAGCAGTATATGAAAGACTGCGGTGTTGCTGATACTATGTATATTCTCCCGGAATTTGAGTTCTATCTCTTTGACAATGTTGGCTGGGAAGTAGCCGCACAGTCTGTGGGATATTCTGTTGACGCTGTTCAGGCTCACTGGAACAGTGCTGTTGAGGGTATGGGTAACATTGTTCCCAAGCAGAAGAACTATCACATTGCAAAGCCCTATGATATTTCCTACGAGGCAAGAAGTGAAATGTGTCTGCTTATGGAAGAAGCAGGTATCGGTATCAATTACCACCACCCCGAAGTTGGTGCGGCAGGTCAGTTTGAAATCGAGCCTAAGCTTGGCGTTATGTCAAAAATGGCTGACGCTACAATGACTATCAAATATATTATCCACAATACAGCAAGAAAATACGGCAAATCTGCTACATTTATGCCCAAGCCAGTTATGGGCGAGGCAGGAAACGGTATGCACGTTCATATGCTTCTCATGAAGGACGGACAGCCTGTATTCTCAGATGATAACGGATATGCTCATCTCAGCAAGGAAGCTCATTACTTCATGGGCGGACTTCTCAAGCATATCAATTCTCTCTGCGCTATTACAAATCCCAGCACAAACTCATTCAAGAGACTTGTTCCCGGATTTGAAGCACCTGTTACTGTTGGTTATGCAACATCTAACAGAAGTGCTGTTATTCGTATTCCTGCATACGCTAAGACACCTGACCGCAGACGTTTTGAGCTGAGAAATCCCGATGCTACCTGCAATCCTTACTTCTGCTATGCTGCTATCCTTATGGCAGGTCTTGACGGTATCAAGAATCAGATTGATCCACATGAAAATGGATGGGGTCCTTACGATATGAACCTTTTCCACCTCAGTGATGAAGAAAAGGCAAAGCTTTCACATCTTCCCACATCTCTTGAGCAGGCTCTTGACGCTCTTGAAGCTGACCACGATTATCTCCTTGCAGGCGGAGTATTCCCCGAGGAGCTTATCAATAACTTCATTCGCTCAAAGCGTGAGGAGTGCCGTGCATTAGCAGCTATTCCTCATCCTGCTGAGTTTGACCGTTACTATAATCTTTAATATCAATAATGCCGGTTACCTGCTTTGTCGGGTATCGGCATTTTTTGTTGATTTCTTGTGAAAAATATGCTATAATATTTGTAACAAAATTATGGGAACCTCTAAAAACCTCCCTCATGGCTTGATTTCGCTCGTGTTCCGTTTTTTAGAGAACCCCTTAAGGAGAAAACTAATGGAAAAATCATTTGAACCCATAAAATATCGAAATGAATATCAGTTGCTGCTTATTGAATTTCTGGAGAAGTGTCTGCCGGAATCAAACAGGGTATTGGATATAGACGGTCGTCACAGTTTTTATAAGGATGTCGAACACAATTTCAAAGGCTTCTGGTGTATGTTTGACGGCGGAAAAATTATTGGTTCGGTTGCAGTTCATGAACTCAATTCAAAGGATTGTGAGTTGAAATCACTGTATCTTCTGGAAAAATATCACGGCAGGGGATATGGTAAAAATCTGCTTCAAAAAGCTGTATTATTTGCCAAAGAATATGGGTATGAAAAAATGTATCTGGATTCTCTGTCTACAAGCAAAAAGGCTGTTGCATTGTACAAGAAAACAGGTTTTGCTGATACTGAAAAATATAATGACAGCGTGCGTTCAGATGTGTTTATGGTGCTGAATCTGAAAGGAGAATAAGTATGCCATTTGATTTCAAAAAAGAGTACAAGGAATACTATATGCCGAAAAATAAGCCCGTTATAGTAAATATTCCTAAGATGAATTATATTGCTGTAATGGGAAAAGGTAATCCCAACGAGGAGGGCGGAGCATATCAGCAGGCAATCAGCGTGCTGTATGCTGTTGCTTATACTCTTAAAATGAGCTATAAAACCGATTATAAAATAGAGGGGTTTTTTGAATATGTCGTGCCGCCTCTTGAAAGCTTCTGGTGGCAGGAGGGTATTGACGGTGTAAATTATACAGACAAATCCTCATTTAACTGGATTTCTGTAATCCGATTGCCCGATTTTATTTCAAAGCAGGATTTTGAATGGGCTGTGGAAACTGCTTCAAAAAAGAAAAAGCTGGACTGCTCTTCTGCGGAAATCTTAACGATAGATGAGGGCTTATGCGTTCAGATAATGCATCATGGTTCGTATGATGATGAGCCTGCAACAGTCGCTTTAATGGATGAATTCCTTGCTGAAAATGGCTATGAAAACGATTTGTCTGCTGAACGTCTGCATCATGAAATATATCTTTCAGACCCCAGAAAAATTGCTCCTGAAAAGTGGAAAACGGTTATACGTCATCCTATAAAAAAGAGGTGAAATTATGATAAAAGAATTAATCCACGATTCTATTTTCCTTGCCTGCAAATCAGAAGATGCCACCGAAAATGATGCAGAGACAGCGCAGGATTTGCTTGATACCCTCGTTGCTCACAAGGAAAGGTGTGTTGGTATGGCGGCAAATATGATAGGTGTGCGCAAAAAAATAATTGCTTTTTCCTGTGAAAAGGGAAAGTATATGACAATGCTGAATCCCGTTATTCTGAAACAGGAAAAGCTCTACGAAACAGAGGAATCATGCCTTTCGCTGTTGGGCGGACCGCGGAAATGTACTCGCTATAAGACAATAAAAGTTCAGTATCAGACTGTTGATATGCAAACCCGTATCAAAACTTTCAGCGGTTGGACTGCGCAGATTATTCAGCATGAAATTGACCATTGCAATGGAGTGTTGATATAATATGGATGAAATAAAAAAATCTGTTAATGGTCAGAATCTATGGAAAAATAGCCACACTGTTGCAGATGCAGAAAATCGCATTGCAAGAATTATGCGCATGGAACTGTATTTTGATACAATAAGCCGTGCAGTTGATGAGGGCTTGCAGATACATAACATTTTACCATTAAAAGCTATGCTGAATGAACTGATTGAATATTATGAAGATGGTCAATGGCTGTTGGATTATGAAGCCGATGAGCGCGGCGAAATTTCACACGATTTGAAAAGAGGCGTGCTGTCACAGGATGGAATGTACAATCTGTTGGCTGAAATAGATATGTGAATGCCATAACAAAAACCGCTATAAATCGGAAAATCCAATTTATAGCGGCTTATTTTTATGGTGGAGGCGAGGGGAATTGAACCCCTGTCCGAAAACCCATTCATGTAACTTTCTACGAGCGTAGTTTATCTATTATAATTCCCCGAACAGACCGCCGACAAACAGGCTGAAAGTTCAGGTAGTCCGAATACAATCAAGCGGAACGGACACTCCGCAGGATCGTTCACCGTTAGTCGATGCCCATGTGAAAGCCACGGTACTCAATCACAGGACAGAAGCAGACTTAAGCTGCTACCAGTGCACTATTTCTAGTAACTGTAATATTATTTCTTGCGTTTATATTTAAACGTGGTGCAGTTTAAGGAGATTACACCGCAGCTCCGCTCGCTTATCGCACTTCAAGATCCCCGTCGAAACCTTTACGCCCCCATTTACAGCGAAATAAGATATCGCGGAACAGGGGAAAAGGGATAATGCATGATTATATTATATCATAGAGAAAAGCGTTTGTAAATAGATTTCACATAATTTTCAAAAATATATTATGAGAAAAAGAACGGAATTCGACAGGAAACAAGAAGAGCAGATGAAAAATCAGAAATTGCGGATAGTGGTATAAATAATAGTTGCTCAAAGGTCATTTCTAAACATATATCTGATTCTTTTTATTCTTTTTCATATGCAGTTCAAGTTTATCAGTTGCAAGAGCAATAAATTCGGAATTTGTAGGCCGTGTAATAAGATTTTCTTCGCTGCATCCGAAGAAAGAGCACATAGCTTCTTTGTTGGTTCTGTTCCATGCGGCATCAATGGAATGTCTGATAGCGCGTTCAACTCTTTCGGGGGTAGTTTCATATATTTCAGCCACACGAGGATAGAGCATTTTTGTCATATTGTCAAGATACAAAGGATTCTGTGCACTTTCAAGTATTGCGGTGCGTAGATATCTATAGCCCTTGATATGTGCAGGTATTCCAAGGCGACGTATAAGGTCAGTAATGATAAGTTCAGCGTCATCGCAGTCAATGGGAAGATGTCTGACTGTGATAAGCTTAACAACGTTATAAATTTCGTCTTTATCACAAGGCTTTGACAGTGTATAGGCGGCGCCACATTCAATGAGCTGTCTGTCAATGTAGCTATTGTGAATATCGGATATGATGATAAACTTGGGCAGAAGCTTCAAATAGCTGCGAAGTTTTGCAAGAAGCTGTACAGCGTCGGAATCTTTTAAGGTAAGGTCTGTTATTACCAGATCAGGAGAATCTGATATTATTGAACTTATAATAATGTTTTCTTCGTTTTTTCGTGTATATGCATAGATATCTTTTTTGCTTAAATGTGATGCGAGATTAACTCCAAATTCAGCGGAATTATCGCAAATCATGACTTTAAGAGTTGTTTTTTCCATATACTTCATCCCGTAATTAAAGATTTTTCTTTCTCCGTTTGTTTAAATTAAAGTAAGGAGAAAATATTAATAGGGGTTCTCTAAAAAACGGAACACGAGCGAAATTTCGTTTATGACTTATATCAGTTACAAGGCTGCAAACCGCAGTAATACTTTGTGTATTGCAAGGTTTGTCAACGCAGTAAATGATATTTGTCATAGAAAGTTCGCCGTGAGGGAGGTTTTTAGAGGTTCCCAATAGGCAATTTCAGTTGCGGGGAATATGTTGCGGCAGTTATGTATGACAGTTGTTTTGCAGAATTAAATTATGCGACGCAATTTTAACATATCTTTGTTAAATTTAAAACAGTGGAAATGTAAAATCTATGTAAAATTGCAAAGATATGAAAATTCAGAATATAAACACATTTCATATCTGCAAAATACATTTGATAAATTTTATCACATAAAATTGATGAAGTCAATGACTTTTAAAAAAATCAATAGAAAAAATTTTGAAAATTTAATCGTATTCGACAAATTATATCGTTTAAGAAAAGAAATAGAATAAGGGAACCTCTGAAAACCTCCCTCGCGGCTGAATTTCTGTGACAAATATCATTCGTCGCCTTGTAACTGATATTTGTTATATACGAAATTCCGCTTGTATTCCGGTTTTTAGAGAATCCCATAAGTAGATTTATAAGCGGCTATAAAAAAAATATATTCATTTTGTCCACTATATGTTCAAATTCGACTTGACATATTAGATTCAATTTGATAAAATTAACATAAAGTAAATATAAACATAATATTATCAAAAAAGGGGAATTTTTTATGAAGAAAATATTTAAATCGGCAATGGCGTTTGTTTCAGCTGCTGCAATGTGCGTAAGTACATTTACGTCTTATGGCATATTTGCGGCTGATTCGGAAATTTTCCGCGATTCTTTTGAAAGCGTAGAGGGTGACTGGTCAGGTCGTGGTTCTGCGGCTGTTTCAGTAAGTGCTGATGTGAAGTATGAAGGTAGTAATTCTTTGTTCGTGTCAGGTCGTGAAGCTGAGTGGAACGGCGCAACAAAGTCTCTCAGCACTGATGTATTTATTCCCGGACAGGAATATTCATTCAGTGTAAATGTAATGTGTCCCACGGAAAATAAGGAGAATTTATTCCACCTCACACTCCAGTACAACGGAAGTGACGGAGAAGCATATTACGATAAAATTGCAAGCGGTAAAGCATATGGCGGCGATTGGATTCAGCTTTCCAACACAAATTATATGATACCTGCCGGAGCTTCTGACTTGCAGATTTATGTGGAGACAGACAGCGGCAGAAGTGATTTTTATATTGATGATGCAGTTGCTGCTCCAAAGGGGACAACAATTTCAGGAGCAGGTGTGGCAATTCCTCCTATCCGCGGCGATGTCACTTGCGACGGAGTTGTTGATGTATTTGATGTTATCGCTGCAAGAATTGGTTATATAAATGGATTTGAAAAGAATAAAGCTGCTAAAAATGCCGATGCTGACAACAACGGTGAAGCTGCTGTAAACGATTTGGTACTTATCCAGCAGTTTGTAATGGGAGAGATTACGGAATTCCCGCAGGGTGAGCCAATTATACCTCCCGAGCCGGAAAAAACGCCATTTGACTATAATGCAAATCTTCAGTATAAGGCTGCTCCCGATAAATATATCAATGAGCCTGCAAACCAGCAGGGTACAATTATCAAGGAGACATATAACAGTATCAACGGTCAGAAGAGCCTTAACGTATATCTCCCATATGGCTACGATGAGAGTAAGAAATACAATATCTTCTATATCATGCACGGCGGCGGAGAAAACGAGAATACAATCTTCTACGATAAGGACGCAAAGCTTGGAAATATTCTTGACCATATGATTCAGAACGGCGAACTTGAACCAATGATTGTTGTTACTCCCACATTCAACGGCGGAAACTGTACAGCTCAGAACTTCTACAATGAGTTCCGTCAGAGCGTAGTTCCTTTTGTTGAGGGTAAATATTCCACATATGCAGAATCAACATCAGCAGAAGATATTGCAGCTTCAAGAATGCATCGTGCATATGGTGGCTTCTCAATGGGAGCAGTTTCGACATGGGCAGTTATGCAGAATTGTCTTGATATTGTAGGCTATTATATGCCTCTTAGCGGTGACCACTGGTCAGGAAATTCAGGAGATGACAAGGCACGTTCAATTGCCGATGCCATTGACAAATCGGGTCTTGAAAAAGATGAGTACTTCATTATGTGTGCAACTGGAAGCGAAGATATAGCATATCCTAACGTTACACCTCAGATTGAAGCAATGAAGAAGTATTCTCAGTTTGTATATACATCTGACTTCTCGCAGGGTAATTTCTACTACATGGTAGCGCCTGCACTCACTCACTGGTGGGGATATGTAAGACATTACGTATACGATTGTCTCCCGTACTTCTTCCATGAATAAGACAATACAACATACAAGTTGTGTGGTGTGTTGAAAAGTCGAAATAATGTATTATTTAGGGGACGCTCTCTCTTGCAGAGCGTCCCCTCTTTCAAAACAGTCCAAAAGGACTGTTTTGAAATTCACCCCTTGCAGAGCGCTTGAACGCTACGCAGGGCTTTGCCCTGCATGGGACGCTGTCCCATACCCTGCCAGAGACGCTGCCTCTGGACTCCGCCAAAGGACTAAGTCCTTTGGAATCCCGATTTATGATAACTATGTTTTACTGTATTGCGAAAAAACTTGACATCATGGGGATTTTACGGTATAATATAAAATGTACAAATATGCTAAAACGGAGGAATCACCATTGGCTAATGATAAAATCAGAAATTTCTGTATTGTTGCACATATAGACCACGGTAAGTCAACCCTTGCTGACCGTATTCTCGAAAAGACGGAAACTGTTGCTATTCGCGATATGGAAGAACAGCTTCTTGATAACATGGATATTGAGCGTGAGCGCGGAATTACTATTAAAGCCCGTGCTGTACGTATGAAATATAAGGCTCAGGACGGTGAGGATTATATCTTCAATCTCATTGATACTCCAGGTCACGTTGACTTCAATTACGAGGTTTCACGTTCTCTTGCAGCCTGTGAGGGTGCAATACTTGTTGTTGACGCTTCGCAGGGAATAGAGGCGCAGACCCTGGCCAATACTTATCTTGCAATCGAGCATGATTTAGAGGTTGTGCCTATAGTAAACAAAATCGACTTGCCCTCCGCTGACCCTGAGCGTGTCTGCAATGAAGTTGAAAATGTTATTGGTATTCCTGCTATGGACGCACCAAGAATTTCCGCAAAAATGGGTACAAATATCGAGGAAGTTCTGGAGCGTATAGTTACGGATATCCCTGCACCAACAGGCGATACCGAAAAGCCCCTGAAAGCTCTGATTTTTGACAGCTATTACGATTCCTACAAGGGAGTTATAATATACGTCCGCGTTAAAGAGGGCCGTGTAAAAGTCGGCGATAATATACGTCTTATGGCTACAGGAGCTGTTTTCACTGTTGTTGAAGCAGGCTTTATGGACGCGACAAATCTTGTAAATAACGGCAGTCTTGAAGCTGGCGAAGTTGGTTATATTTCGGCATCTATCAAGAGTATCGGAGATACGCAGGTTGGTGACACAGTTACAAATAATGATAATCCCTGTGATGAAGCACTCCCGGGCTACAGAAAAGTAAATCCCATGGTATTCTCAGGTATTTATCCTGCTGACGGTGCGAAATACGGTGATTTGCGTGAGGCTCTTGAAAAGCTTCAGCTCAATGACGCTTCACTTTCCTTCGAGCCTGAAACTTCAATTGCTCTCGGATTCGGCTTCCGCTGCGGCTTCCTTGGACTTCTTCACATGGAAATCATACAGGAACGTCTGGAGCGTGAGTACAATCTTGACTTAATCACTACTGCGCCCTCTGTTATTTACAAAGTTACAATGACAAGCGGCGAAGTGGTATATATCGACAATCCTACAAATTATCCTGACCCTGCCCTCATACAGACGGCGGAAGAGCCTATGGTTAAGGCAAATATCCTTTCACCCTCGGACTATGTGGGAAATATCATGGAGCTTTGTCAGGACAGACGCGGAATTTTCAAGGATATGAAATATCTTGACGATACCCGTGTTGAGCTTCACTATGAACTGCCGCTGAATGAAATTGTATACGATTTCTTTGATGTTCTGAAATCTCGTACCAAAGGCTATGCAAGCTTTGACTATGAAATGATGGGATATGTACCCTCTAAGCTTGTAAAGCTTGATATCCTCTTAAACGGCGATATCGTGGACGCACTTTCATTCATTATCCACACGGATAAGGCATACGGCAGAGCACGTAAAATTGCTGAAAAGCTGAAAGAGAATATTCCGCGTCAGCTCTTTGAAGTGCCTATACAGGCGGCAATCGGCGGTAAAATTATCGCTCGTGAAACAGTTAAGGCAATGCGTAAGGACGTACTTGCTAAGTGTTACGGCGGTGATATCACACGTAAGAAGAAGCTTCTTGAAAAGCAAAAGGAAGGTAAGAAGCGTATGCGTCAGCTGGGTACTGTAGAAGTGCCGCAGGAGGCATTTATGAGCGTTCTGAAGCTTGATACATGAGGAATTGAGAATGTTATTTTACTATATAGCCTTTGCATTGGCGGTAATCTGGCTCATACTGTGCATAATATCGGCAATCACTGAGAATAATCTGTACAAAGAGGCGAAAATCCGCAACTTTTTCCGCAGAATAAAAATATCCCTGAGAGAAATAACAATAGTATGGGCTGTTGTTATTGTGTGGCTTGTGTGGTATATTGCCGCGAAATCGGGAGATATCAACGGTTTGTGGCTGTGTTTGATAATCGGCACATTCCTTGCAGGTCTGATTATATTAGAGTATTTCCGCATATTTGGCATTGCAAGAACAAGAAAGCGTAAAAAGCGGGTTAAATTATTGTGAAAACATAAACTTGTAGGGGCTGATGCCCACATCAGCCCGTGTGTTGTAATATTTTGGGAGATGTGGGCATCGCCCCATACAAACATGGAAAGGATATAATATGAACAGTTTATACAATTGCCCCCATTGCGGTAAAAAGAGCTTTACCCCGTGGAAAAAGGCGTTTGCGGGACAGCTTAACTCTCCCGGAAAAGTCTGCATTGAGTGCGGACAGAAATGCGTAAACGGCAAGGGTGCAACCTTATTCAATGCGATTTTTTCAGCAATATGCTTTGCACTTATGGTTGCTGTCTATCTGAAAGCCCCTGATTTCTGGGGAACAGAATATGAATGGATAGCTTTCTGGGAAGTGCCTATTGTAATCGGTCTGATTCTGCTGAAAATTTTTATGCCAAAGCTTGTCAATGCATTTTTCTTTAAGCTTGAACCTGCAATACGTATTGACGCGGTAAAATGAGTATCGGGCTTTATATCCATGTGCCTTTTTGCGCGAAAAAATGCAGTTATTGTGACTTTTATTCCCTGAGTTACAATAGGGCTCACGCTGAAAGCTATGCTGAGGCGGTGCTGCGGAATATACGTCATTATTCGGATAAATTAACGATTCTGGACACGGTATATTTCGGTGGTGGTACTCCCTCTTTGCTCCCTGCGGAGTATATTTCAAGGTTTATGGCTGAGATAAAAAACAGCTTCAATATGGCTGAAAATTCGGAAATAACCCTTGAAGCCAATCCGAATACGCTTACGGCGGAAAGACTGGAGATGCTTCGGAAATCGGGAATAAACAGGCTTTCAATCGGGATTCAGTCTATGAACGACGACGAATTGAAAATTCTGGGACGTACTCACACCGCTGAACGTGCCGCAAAAGCTGTATATGATGCGAAATCCGCAGGCTTTGACAATATTTCCTGCGATTTAATGGCGGCGATTCCCAATCAGACTGCGGAAACACTGATACGCTCAATTGATGCTATGGCAGATTTGCCCATACAGCATATTTCTGCCTATATCCTCAAAATCGAGGAGGGGACAGCCTTTGATTGCGATGAAATCCGCAGAAATATACCCGACGAAGATACAACAGCAGAGTTGTACATGACTATGGTTAATCGGCTTCGGGAAAAGGAATTTATGCAGTATGAGGTGTCAAATTTTACCAAGAAAGGCTTTGAAAGCCGCCATAACTGCCGATACTGGAATTGCCTTGACTATATCGGCATAGGGCCGTCGGCACATTCCTGTTACAAGGGGAAAAGATTTGCTGTATCTGACGATTTACAGGAATTTGTTGAATCTCCTGTGCAGATTGAGAAAATCAACGATGAATCCCCATGTGGCTTTGAGGAATATGCAATGCTGAGATTAAGGCTTGCAGAGGGATATGATTTAAATGATTTCCCCGAATATAAAGAAGATTTGATAAAAAAGCTTCCGCCTCTTTTAAAGGCAGGATATGTTACATACGAGGGTGAAAAAATTGCCCTGACCGAAAAAGGATTTATCATGTCAAATTCGGTTATTGAATATCTGATTTTTTGAATGGAGCAGTATAATGGAACAGAAAAAAATCGACAGAATAAATGAGCTTGCCCGTAAGTCTCGTGAAATCGGACTTACTGAGGAGGAAAAGGCTGAGCAGACGGAGCTTCGCAACGAATACCGCCGTGCAGTCACCGGAAGCCTTAACGCAAGTCTCAGCAATACATATATTATGACCCCCGACGGAAAAAAGCGCAAGGTAGTGCAGAACGGGGGAAAGGGCAGTGTATAATCAGCTTTTTGAATTTGCTGTTAAAGCCGCTGAAAATGCCTATTGCAAGTATTCGGGTTTTCATGTTGGTGCGGCACTTCTTACAGCCGATGGAAAGATTTATACAGGCTGCAACGTGGAAAATGCATCTTACTCTATGACAATTTGTGCAGAACGTACAGCTATATTCAAGGCTGTTTCAGAGGGAGCAAGAGACTTTTCAGCTATTGCTGTTGCCGGCAGTTCTGACGGCGATTTTTCAAAGAACTGCACTCCCTGCGGTGCCTGTTTGCAGGTTATGAGCGAATTCTGCGGCAGGGATTTTAAAATAATACTGGCTGACGGTGTGCATAATCTTTCAGATTTTCTCCCTGTCAGCTTCGGCGAGGAGAATTTGAAATGAACCTTAAAGAAAAAATAGAAAAGCATCTTCTTGAAGTTCAGAAACCCTCACGCTATATAGGCGGAGAGGTGGGCAGTATCATTAAGGATAAATCAAAGGTTGATGTCCGCTTTGCGTTCTGCTTCCCCGATACATACGATATCGGAATGTCACATATCGGAATGAAGATACTTTACTCCCTTAAAAATGCAAGGGAGAATTTTTGGTGTGAGCGTTGTTATGCTCCTGATGTGGATTTTGAGAAAATAATGCGTGAGAATGATATTCCGCTGTATGCTCTTGAATCCCTTGACCCCATAAAAGAATTTGATTTTATCGGATTTACAATGCAATATGAGCTTTCATACACTAATGTGCTGAATATGCTTGACCTTGCAGGTATACCCGTTTTTGCTAAGGACAGAACAGAGGAACTTATACAGATTGTTGTTGCAGGCGGACCTTGTGTGTGCAATCCCGAGCCCCTTGCGGATTTTTTTGATATCTTCATTCTGGGCGAGGGTGAGGAAGTGAACCTTGAACTCATGGATTTGTACAATGAAATGAAAAAGCAGGGCGCAAATCGTCTTGAATTTCTGAGAAAAGCTGCACAGATTGAGGGGGTTTATGTTCCGCGATTCTATAATTTTGAGTACAAAGAGGACGGCACAATTGAAAAAATGACCGTGTCTGAAAATGCTCCCGAAAAGGTTATAAAGCGTATTATCAAGGATTTCGACAAAGTTTTCTATCCTGAAAATTTTGTTGTGCCATTTACTGAAATAGTTCACGACCGTGTATCTGTTGAGGTTTTACGCGGCTGTATCCGTGGCTGTCGTTTCTGTCAGGCAGGATTTATTTACCGCCCGTTCAGAGAAAAATCCCCCGATACAATTTATAAGGAAACTAAGTGCCTTTGCGAAAATACGGGATATGACGAGGTTTCACTTGCTTCACTCAGTACAAGCGACCATTCACAAATTGATGAAATGCTGTCAAAGCTTATAGATTATACTGCAGGAGAGCGTGTCAATCTCTCACTGCCCTCTCTCCGTGTGGACAATTTCACAGAGGAATTGCTTGAAAAAATCAAGAAAGTCCGCAAAAGTGGTCTGACTTTTGCCGCTGAGGGCGGAACTCAGCGTCTCCGTGATGTAATCAACAAAAATGTTACAGAAGAAGAAATCATGAGTACCTGCAAAATTGCCTTTGAGGGCGGTTACAGCAGCGTAAAGCTCTACTTCATGATGGGACTTCCTACAGAAACAGATGAGGATATAATCGGTATTGCAGAACTTGCACAGCGTATACTTGACCTTTACTACAGTATTGAAAATCGTCCTAAGGGCAGAAGTCCACAGATTTCTGTAAGCTGTGCCACATTTGTTCCGAAGCCATTTACTCCTTTTCAGTTTGAGTCGCAGGACACCCGTGAGGAAATCGAGAGAAAGCAGAAATTACTGCTGGATTCCGTAAAATCCAAAAAGATAAAGGTAAGCTACCACGACCCCGACGTTAGTCAGCTTGAAGCTGTTCTTGCAAAGGGCGACAGAAGATTGTGCGATGTCGTTTATACCGCTTGGAAAATGGGCTGTAAATTTGACAGTTGGAGCGAGCATTTCAAGTTTGATGTGTGGCTTGAAGCCTTTGAAAAATGCGGTATCAATCCTGCATACTACGCTAACAGAAAAGCGGAATATGATGAAATACTGCCGTGGGATCACCTTGATTATATGGTATCAAAGGAGTTCTTTATCCGCGAAAACAAGACTGCGCATAAATCCGTAACTACTCCTCACTGCCGTCAGAAATGTTCAGGATGCGGAGTAAATAAAGCTGTTGGGAGGGAATGTTTTTGTTAAGACTTCGTGCAACATTTGAAAAAACAGGGCGTGCAAAATATATTTCACATCTCGATTTAAACCGCTGTATGCTGAGAATTTTCCGCCGTTCAAAGCTTCCTGTTTGGTATACCGAGGGATTCAATCCACATCCTTATTACAGCTTTGCCCTTGCTTTATCCCTTGGATTTGAAAGCAGCTGTGAAATTATGGATTTCAATATTACCGATGACAATATGCCCCTTGATACAATAAAGGAAAGGCTCAACGAGGTTATGCCCGAGGGTATGCGTATAGTTGATATTGCTCCGCAGATACAGAAAATTACTGCTATTGCAAAAGCTGAATATACATTCGATTTGAAAAGCGAGGAAACAGACGAACTTTTCAAGGCTGTTGAAAATCTTCTTACTTCGCCTGAAATTCTCATTGAGAAAAAGACGAAAAAGGGTATTAAGACAGTTGACCTGAAACCAGATATGGACATTCTCTGCTGTGAAGCTGTTGGGGATACCGTAAAAATGAAAATGCGTCTCCCTGCCGGAACAAAAACAAATTATAATCCGACACTTTTTGTTGAAGCGTTGAGAAACTCCTGCGAAATTCCTTTCGATATGGAAAATACACGCCGTACAGGAATTTTATGTGAAAATAATGAAAAATTTTCTTGAAAACACTTGCAATTTCTGAAAAAGTATGGTATAATTATAAAGCATTTGTAATCCGTCTGTTTTTTGCAGATGAGGGTTAATGCCGAAAGACATTAAATCGAGCAGTCCGCTGCCTTGAATGTTGTGTCGGTGACATAACAAACGTGCCTTATGGCAATTGTGTTTATTCCCGTATCTCCGTTATGCTGAAGCGGATTTTTCGGGAGAGGTAAGAATGTTCGGAAATTTTAGGAGGATTTTAAAATGGATGCACTCAAATTAATCAGCGGATCAAGCATGAAGGAAAATGCGCCCCAGTTCAACGTAGGTGATACTGTTAAGGTACACGTTCGTATTCAGGAAGGCGAGAAGAGCCGTATTCAGATTTTCGAGGGTACTGTTATTGCTAAGAAGCACGGCGGTATCAGCGAAACTTTCACTGTAAGACGTGTTGCTCACGGTTGCGGCATTGAAAGAGTTTTCCCTCTCCACGCACCTGCTGTTGATAAGGTGGAAGTTGTAAGACACGGTAAAGTTCGCCGTGCTAAGCTCTACTACCTCAGAGACAGAGTTGGTAAGGCTGCAAAGGTTAAGGAGCAGATTCGATAAGACTGTGTTTGAGTCCGTGCCGTCGGTTCGTTCCGACGGCTTCGGCTCCTATCCGTTGGGGACTTCATGTCCCTTTTTTGCTATTTGGAAATCAGTGCTGACTGTAGAACAGACACGCTTAAATATACGATTGTGAGGTACAGCAATGGACGAAAATAAGGAAATCATTGAAACAAAAGAAAATGAAGAAAACAACGTAGAAACAGTATCTGAGGCTGTTTCTGAGGAAAATACCGCTGAAAAAAATGACAGCGAAAAGAAAAAAGGAAATTTGTTAAAGGATTTTATAGAGATTTTTGAATCTACTCTTACTACTGTATTTGTCATTGTTATGATATTTACTTATATTTTGCACCCTGTAAATATTGTTGGAGAATCTATGGTTCCGACGCTTAATCAGAATCTGACATCTGAGCGTGAAGCCAAAGGAGATAATGACAAGGTGTTCATGAACACTGTTTTCTTTGATGTCAAATATGGCGACATTCTCGTAATCGACAAGGATAAGAATTATCTCCTTGATGAAAACGGTGAAGTTATTGAGCCTGTATATGATCATGCTCTTAATCAGTGCATTATTAAGAGAGTAATTGCTGTAGGCGGTCAGACTATTGATATTCGCGATAATCAGGTTATTGTTGACGGAAAGGTTATTGATGAGCCTTATATTGCTCCAAATTCAACAACTGATGATAATGGTGCATTCGGAGAACAATATCCTATAACAATTCCTGAGGGATATTACTTTGTAATGGGCGATAATCGTAATAATTCGACAGACAGCCGCGCAAGAAGTGTCGGACTTGTTAAAAAGAATCAGATTTACGGCAAGGCTATTATAAAGTATTCGCCTCTTGAAGAATTTGATATTCTCATCGGCTCACATAAGGGTTAATCTGCATTGAAAAAATTTCTAAAAAGTGCCGTTGGACTGATTGAACAATTTATAATTACATTTTTTGTTCTATGTCTTGTTTTCACTTATTTATTCCGTATTGTCAGTGTAAGCGGTGATTCCATGCTGAATACGCTTAAAGACGGCAATCGCGTAATTGTCAACGCTATGGACAGAAAAGTTGAAAACGGTGATATTGTGGTAATTGACCTGAATAATGCTGTAACTTTTGCTGAAAATGAAACTCTTGAAATATGCAATGGTTTAAATAAAACCGTAGTAAAACGAGTTGTTGCAACTGAGGGGCAGACTATAGATATTGACTTTGCCGCAGGAATAGTCTATGTTGACGGTGAAAGGCTATACGAAGATTATATTGAGCTTGGGCTTACTCACTACGACGGCGGCGCATTTACAGGAAAATATCCTATAACCGTTCCTGAGGGCTATGTTTTCATTATGGGTGATAACCGTTCCGTTTCCATGGACAGCCGTTCTGAAAAAATCGGATTTGTATCTGTGGATGATATTACAGGTACGGTCATTCTTAGATTTTACCCCGATTTTGCTTTTTTCTCTTGAACAGGAGGATAATTTGGAAAATACTGATATAAAAACTATACAATGGTTTCCCGGTCATATGGCAAAGACAAGACGGGCGATTACAGCCAATCTTAAGCTTGTTGACGCTGTTGTGGAAATCATTGATGCGCGTACTCCCTTGAGCAGCCGCAATCCCGAAATTGACACAATGACTGCGTCAAAACCGCGAATTGTTTTGCTGAATAAATGTGACCTTGCAGATGCAAACGCTACAACTGCATGGGTTGATTATCTTAAAAAAGAAAATGTAACAGCCCTTGCTGTTGACTGTAAATCGGGAAAGGGCATAAATAAGCTAATGTCAACCCTTAAAGCAACTGTGCTTAAAGAGCTTATGGATAAGCGCGAGAAAAACGGCATGACGGGTGCGCCTGTACGCCTTATGATACTTGGTATACCCAACGTAGGAAAAAGTTCTCTTATAAATCGTCTTGCAGGCAGTAAACGTGCGAAGGTTGAGGACCGTCCCGGCGTTACACGTGTAAAGCAGTGGGTAAAGCTTAAAGATAATACAGAATTGCTTGATATGCCCGGTGTTTTGTGGCCTAAGTTTGAGGACCAGTCCGCAGCGATACGTCTTGCATTTACAGGTGCTATAAGCGACGATATCCTTGATATCGAAACTCTTGCAATGAAGCTGCTGAGCTATCTTGCTGAGAGCTATCCACAGGCACTTGTTGAGCGCTACAAGATTGAAATTGAAGATACCGACGACGGACTTGCACTCCTTGAAAAAGTGGGAAAAAAGCGTGGCATGGTAGTATCTGGCGGCGAAATCAATACTGAACGAGCTGCTATTACCGTTCTGGACGAGTTCAGAAGCGGCAAGCTTGGACGTATTACCCTCGAAATGCCCGAGGTGAAGTGAAATGGCAAGAATTGTACTTCACAAGGAACTTTTTGATTACGACAAGGAGCTGCGTCAGAATTATCCCATATTGTGCGGAGTTGACGAGGCAGGACGAGGTCCCCTTGCAGGTGATGTATATGCCGCCGCAGTTGTTCTTAGCAATGATGTGCTCATTGACTATCTCAACGACAGCAAGAAAATCTCAGAAAAACGCCGTGAAATGCTTTTTGATGAAATAATCGAAAAGGCAGATGCTTACTGCATTGCTACAGCCTCTGTTGCGGAAATTGACGAGATAAATATTTTGCAGGCAACCATGCTTGCTATGAAGCGTGCTGTTGAAGGGCTTGGCTTAAATCCTGATATGGCGCTTATTGACGGAAATCGTATGCCTGACCTTGACTGCCCTGCCGACAATGTTATAAAGGGCGATGCTAAATCCGCTTCAATATCGGCTGCATCGGTGCTTGCAAAGGTTGCCCGTGACCGATATATGAGAGAAATTGCTGAAAAATATCCGCAATATTGCTTTGAACAGCATAAGGGCTACGGCACAAAGCTTCACTGCGATATGCTGAAACAGTACGGTCCAAGCGATGTTCATAGAAAAACATTTCTGAAAAAGATTCTGGGTGAAAGTGATGAACAGCGTTGAAATTGGCAATATAGGTGAGGATTATGTATGCTCCTACCTTATAAAGCAGGGATATGAAATTGTGGAACGTAATTATCGCATACGCGGTGGTGAAATTGACATAATTGCCGTGAATTCCGACTATATTGCATTTGTGGAGGTCAAATCCCGTAAACCTGACAGCATGGTAAGCGGATTTGATGCCGTGAACTATCGTAAGCGAGAGCTTATAATTAAAACTGCAAGTGATTTTTGCTCAAAAAATCCTAACAAGCTCCAACCGAGATTTGATACCGCACAGGTAATTATCTCGGAGGGCAGGGTGCTGAGCATTGATTATATACAAAATGCCTTTGATACAACAGGCTTTAAATTCATTTTTTAAAAGGGTGATTTTATGTTTTACAACAGTACAAGAAACAGCGGAGTTAAGGTAAACAGCGCTGAGGCTATCATTCAGGGAATTTCCGTTGAGGGCGGACTTTTTGTTCCTGAATCAATACCACAGCTTACCGCTGAGGAACTCAAAGCTGTAGGCGATATGAAATACGCTGACAGAGCAGCTTTTGTTTTCTCTAAATTCCTGACAGATTTCACAGAGGCTGAAATCCACTACTGTACTGATAATGCCTATTCAACAAAAAATTTCGAAACAGAGAGTATTGCTGAAATAGCTCATCTTTTCGACGGTACATATATGCTTGAACTCTGGCACGGTCCAACCTGCGCATTTAAGGATATGGCTTTGCAGATTCTTCCGTATTTCCTCACAACATCTGCAAAGAAAGTCAATCTTGACAAGAAGATTGTGATTCTTGTTGCTACATCGGGAGATACAGGAAAGGCTGCTCTGGAGGGATTCAAGGATGTTGAAAATACATCAATTCTCGTATTTTATCCCGAGGACGGCGTAAGCCCCATGCAGAAGCGTCAGATGAAGACACAGGAGGGGGGGAACGTCGGAGTATGTGCAATTAAGGGAAATTTTGACGACTGCCAAAACGGTGTAAAGGCTATCTTCACAGATAACGATGTAAAGGCTGCTCTTGATTCAAAAAATATGGTTTTCTCCAGCGCAAACTCTATCAACTGGGGCAGACTTGTACCTCAGATTGTTTACTATGTTTCCGCTTATGCTGAGCTTGTAAAGAGCGAGGAAATTACTGAGGGCGAAAAGATTAATATTGTAGTTCCTACAGGTAACTTCGGAAATATCCTTGCAGCGTATCTTGCAAAGCATATGGGTGTTCCTGTAAATAAGCTTATCTGCGCTTCAAATGTGAACAACGTTCTCACAGATTTCATAAATACAGGCGTATACGACAGAAATCGTCAGTTCTATGCTACAGTTTCTCCCTCTATGGATATTCTCATTTCAAGCAACCTTGAAAGACTTCTCTATCTCATGACAGACAGAAACGACGCTGTTATCAACGAGTGGTTCGGTAAGCTTGCTTCTGAGGGTAAATACGAAGTTTCCGACGATGTAAAGGCCAAGCTTAAAGATGAATTCTTCGGCGGCTTCTGTGATGACGAGCAGACAAAGGCTACAATTCACGATATTTATGAGAAGTATTCATATACATGCGATACTCACACAGCCGTTGCCGTTAAGGTATACAACGATTATAAGGCTGCTACAGGCGACGAGACAAAGACTGTTATCGCTTCAACAGCAAGCCCCTACAAGTTCTCTGCTGCTGTTCTGGAGGCTCTTGAAAATGGAACTTCCGATATAGACGAATATGCAAAGGTTGACAGAATTGCTGAACTTTCAGATATTCCTGTTCCTGCGGCTCTTGCTGACCTGAAAAACAAGCCTGAGCGTTTCACAGATGTAATCGGCAAGACAGAGCAGAAAAACTACGTTCTCAACGTACTTGGTATCTGATGAGCCTGTATGTTATTGGCGACCTGCATTTGTGCTTCTGCGACACTTCAAAGACTATGGAAGTATTTGCAGGTTGGGATGATTATCAGCAAAAAATCGAGGAAAACTGGCTTGAAACCATTACAGCCGAGGATACGGTGGTTTTGGCAGGAGATATTTCGTGGGGAATGTCCATGCAGCAGGCACTGCCTGATTTTCAGTTCATTCACAATCTTCCGGGACAAAAAATTATCCTCAAAGGCAATCATGATTACTGGTGGATGACCATGAAGAAAATGGAGGACTTCTTCGCCGAAAACGGTCTGGATTCCATAAAAATTCTTCACAACAATCACTATGCCTATGATGAATATGGTATCTGCGGTACTCGTGGCTGGGTTAATATGCCCGGAGAGGTGCAGGACGAAAAGGTGCTTCGCAGAGAAGTACAGCGCCTTGAAACCTCTATAAAATCTGCTGTTTCCGCAGGACTTGAACCAATAGTGTTTATGCATTATCCGCCGATTTTTGCTTCAAATTTCAACTATGATATACTTGAAATATTGTACCGCTACAATATCAAGGATTGCTATTACGGACATATCCACGGGCATTCTGCCCATGGATTGTGTGTAACAAACACCTATGATGACATAAATTTCCATTTAATTTCGGGTGATTATTTACATTTTATTCCAGAAAAGGTGCTTTAATTTATGAAATAGGTAGAAGTCTTGAATTATTGTAGAAATATGATTTGAAATATGGTATAATAATTAGGTATTCTTTAAGATGTACAAAGCGCATCTACATATATATTAATGGAGGATCATTATGTTAAAATCATCAAACAAAATCGATGTAAACACTGCTGAGCTGATTATCAGCATTGATGCAGAAACTTTTGAGGCTGCTGTTGAAAAGGAATATCAGCGTCAGAAGAAAAATATTCAGATTAACGGCTTCAGAAAGGGCAAGGTTTCAAGAAAGCTTGCTGAAAAGACTTTCGGTGAGGGTGCATTCTACGAGGGTGCTATTAACAGCCTTCTTGGTCCTGAGATTGACGCTGCTGTTGCTCAGGAGAATCTCACACTTGTTGACAGACCTGACGTTGAAGTTACTGCAATTGATAAGGAAACAGGCGTTGAACTCAAGGTTCTTTGCGTTACAAAACCTGAAATTGAGCTTAATGATTACAAGGGCATAAAGGCTGCTAAAACTGTCAATGCTGTTACTGACGAGGATATCGACAAGCAGATTGAACTCATCAGAAAGAAGAACGCTCGCGTTGTTTCTGTTGATGACAGAGCAGCTCAGATGGGTGACGAAGTTATTATCGATTTCGAGGGCTTCTTCGGCGATGAGGCATTCGAGGGCGGAAAGGGTGAAAATCACGCTCTTAAGCTTGGCAGCGGTCAGTTTATCCCCGGATTTGAGGATCAGATCTGCGGTAAAAATATTGGTGAAGAGTTCGACGTTGTTGTAACTTTCCCCGAGGATTACCAGATGACAGATTACGCTGGCAAGGAAGCTGTATTCAAGACAAAGCTCCATTCAATCAGCTATGAGGAGCTCCCTGAAATTGACGATGAGCTTATTAAGGACGCTACAGAGTTTGATTCTGTAGAGGAGTACAGAGAAAATATCCGCACACAGCTTGAGGCTTCCGCTGAGAGACAGGCAGAGGCTTCATTCGAGAACGCAGTTCTTGAGGCACTTATCGCTAAGGTAGATTCACCCATTCCTAATTGTATGTTCGAGCAGAGAATTGACGAGCTCGTAAATTCATTCGATCGTCAGCTCCAGCAGCAGAAGATGAGCCTTAAGCTTTACTGCCAGTACACAGGTATGGATGAGATGTCTATTAGAGACAGTTACAGAGATCGCGCTGAGAGTGAAGTAAAGCTCAGACTTGCTCTTGAAAAGGTTGCAGAGCTTGAAAATCTCGAAGTAACTGATGAAGATATCGAGAATGGTCTCGGCGAGATTGCAGCTGCAAACAATATGGACGTAGCTACCGTAAGAAGATTTATTTCTATCCCTGACTTCACAGCTGATATGAAGGTTCAGAAGGCTGTTGAGTTCGTAAAGGAAAATGCAGTTGCTGAAGATGCAGCTGAATAATCAAAACAATCATAACAGAAATATTGTTGTCCCGTTTTATGCGGGACAATGATTTTATTAACATATTCCGACAAGAAATAAGAAAGGACGATGAATTATGAGTTTTATCCCTTATGTTGTTGAGCAGACAGGCCGCGGAGAGCGTTCTTATGATATTTTTTCACGCCTTCTGAATGACAGAATTATAATGCTTTCAGATCAAGTAAACGATGCTACAGCAAGCCTTGTTGTTGCTCAGCTACTTTTCCTTGAAAGTCAGGACACAGAAAAGGATATTTCGCTTTATATCAACTCACCCGGCGGTTCAATCACAGCTGGTATGGCGATATATGATACAATGCAGTATATCAAATGTGATGTTTCAACTATCTGTATTGGTATGGCTGCTTCAATGGGCGCATTTCTCCTTGCAGCAGGTGCTAAGGGCAAGCGTCTTGCGCTTCCTAACAGTGAAATTATGATACATCAGCCTCTTATTTCGGGCGGTCTTGGCGGTCAGTGTACAGACATCAAAATTCATTCCGACCATCTGCTTAGAACTCGTCAGAAAATGAATGAGCTTCTTGCTCAGAATACAGGAAAATCTATTGAGCAGGTTGAAATTGATACCGAACGTGACAATTATATGACAGCTCAGGAGGCTCTTGCATACGGAATTGTTGATAAAGTTATTGAGAAAAGGTAGGGAGGCTTATGGCACAGTTTAAGGTTTGCAGTTTTTGCGGCAGGGGAGAAAATGCCACAGGTGCAATGTTTTCTACTGCTACTTCAAATATCTGTGACGAGTGTATTATTTATTGCTATGAGCAGCTTGTAGGTCCTGAATTTATGAAAGCTAAGCGCAAGGAAGCTAAAAACGTTCTTGCAGATAAAAATGGTATCAAGCTGATGAAGCCTGCTGAAATCAAGGCATTTCTTGATGACTATGTAATCGGACAGGATGAGGCTAAAATGTCGCTTGCTGTAGCTGTTTACAATCATTATAAGCGTATAAACAGTCAGGATTCCAAGAGTAAAAAAGATGATGAGGTTGAGCTCCAGAAAAGTAATGTTCTGCTTCTTGGTCCCACTGGTGTGGGAAAAACCTTTCTTGCTCAAACGCTTGCAAAGCTTCTCAATGTACCATTTGCCATTGCTGATGCTACTACCGTTACAGAGGCTGGATATGTTGGTGATGACGTTGAAAACGTTCTGCTGAGACTTATTCAGGCGGCAGATTTCGATATTGAAGCTGCTGAAAAGGGTATTATTTATATTGATGAAATTGACAAAATAGCAAGAAAATCTGAGAATACGTCAATTACAAGAGATGTCAGCGGTGAGGGTGTTCAGCAGGCACTTCTTAAAATAATTGAGGGCACGATATCAAATGTTCCTCCTCAGGGCGGCAGAAAGCATCCTAATCAGGAGACGCTTAAAATTGATACAAAAAATATTCTCTTTATCTGCGGCGGTGCATTTGATGGACTTGAAAATCAGATTCAGAAGCGTATTGGCAAATCTCCAATAGGTTTCGGCGGGGAAATAAAGAGCAATAAAACTGAGGGAGAAAATATTTTCAAAAAGGTAGTTCCAAAGGATCTTATAAAATTTGGTATGGTTCCTGAATTTATAGGCAGACTTCCCGTTATATCCGTTCTTGATGAGCTTGATGAAAGTGCACTTGTTCGTATTCTCACAGAGCCAAAAAATGCTATAGTTAAGCAGTATAAGAAGCTGTTCAGTTATGATAAGGTAAAGCTCGAAATCGAGGATGACGCTCTTGTAGAGATTGCTAAAAAGGCTCTTGCGCAGAAAACAGGTGCAAGAGGACTACGCTCAATTTTAGAGGGAGTTCTTATGCAATCAATGTACAGCGTGCCCTCTGACAGTACTATCACAAAGGTTATTGTGAAAAAAGAGTGCATTACAGAAAATGCACAGCCTGAATATGTGAAAAAAAAGACTGAGAAAAAGACAGTAAAGGTTGCTGAATAAAAATAGCGGCGGTATTCATTGCGAATACCGCCTTTTTTTCGATTATTTAAGCTCACTTATTATTTTTCTGCGATACTGCAAAGCCGCCTGTTCCGTTTTGTTTTCACCGAAATTGTAGTATATCCTGTCAGCCAGAGCATCTGGGAGATACTGCTGTTTTACATAGTGATTTGGATAATCATGGGGATATAGATAATGCTGTCCCACAACCTTTGCACCCTTGCCGTCAAAGTGTTTATTTTGCAGATGCCGTGGGAAATCCAGAGCGTCACAGCTTCTTACATCGGCAAGGGCCGCATCAATTGCCGATTCTGCGCTGTTTGACTTGGGAGCAGTTGCAAGAAGAATTATCGCTTCTGCAAGAGGAATACGCGCCTCAGGAAGTCCCAGCTGCAAAGCGGAATCTACACAGGCTTTAGTCACGACAATTGCCTGCGGATAGGCAAGTCCTACATCTTCGGCGGCAATAACAAGAAGTCGGCGGCAGAGGGAGATAATATCCCCAGCCTCAATAAGCCGTGCGGCATAGTGGAGAGCCGCGTTTTCGTCAGAGCCTCGGATAGACTTTTGTAAAGCGGAGAGAATATCATAATGCTGGTCGCCGTCGCGGTCATAGCGCATATTGCTCCGCTGAACGAGTACAGACAGAGAATTCTCAGTAATTGTAACAGTTCCCTCGGCGATTTCACCGCAGAGAACACAAAGCTCCACTGTATTCATAGCCTTGCGAACATCACCACCGCAGCCGTAAGCAATAGAACGGCACACCGCGTCTGTTACATTAATGGCATTTCCTGATTCTTCGGCAATAATGCGGAATCCACGCTTAATGGCAGGTATAAGCTGTTCTGCGGTAACAGGCTTGAATTCGAAAACAGTGCTTCGGCTTATAACCGCATTGTACACGGAGAAATAGGGATTTTCCGTAGTTGACGCAATCAGCGTAATATCGCCATTTTCGATGTATTCAAGCAGACTTTGCTGCTGTTTTTTATTGAGATACTGTATCTCGTCAAGGTAAAGGAGAATACCATTTTCACTGCCGAAAGTACCAATATCAGCAACAACGTCTTTAATATCAGAAATTGAAGCATTTGTGCCGTTGAGCTTATACAAGGACATACCGCAGTTTTCGGCTATAATACGGGCAACGGTAGTTTTTCCCACGCCTGACGGACCATAGAAAATCATATTTGGCACAGTTCCGCTGTCAATAATTTTTCGCAGGGGCTTACCCTCGGCGAGAATATGCTCCTGCCCAACCACATCGGCAAGAGTTTTAGGGCGGATTTTATCAGCTAATGGTGCGGACATTATTATTCTCCTTTCGGTGTAATCTTCCAGTAGTATCGGCGGTTTGATTCGGGGAAATCCTCCATAACGCCGTGTTCGGGGTCATAGAATGTTCCGTCACAGTGCAGCGACCAATGCCAGCAGCGCGGAGTTTCAAGGCTGAGCATACAAAGAGGGGGGAGCTCGTGTTTATAGCGGACAGGCACACGGGCATCGGAAACGGTAAATCCGTAATTCCGCAGAGTATCTTTCATTTCGCGGAGTGTAGTCTCCCTGTCATTGCCTATAATCTGACATATTGCTTCGGCTGATGTACCAATCAGCATAGCAAGTACTGCCTGACCGCACTGTAAATCTGTAGGTTCGTGGATATAGTTTATGTTCATTGGCTGCTCCTAAAGGTTCTATCGCCTTTTATATGTAATAATTTCAGGTTCGCTTCCGTTTACGCTGTAGCTACATAATAGTATGAAGCTTGTATCAGCAACAACACCGTAGCATATACCAAGGTCGGCAAATTCAATCTGACAGCCAAGATAAATGTAATTATCATTGAGAAATTTTACCTTTTTGCCGCTGGGTAGAGTATATTCAAGGTTTACAAACTGTCCTGAAAGCTCGTATAATTGCGATATTTCGGGTATATCCTCTGATTTGAGTAACTTGTTGATTTCATTAATAAGAGTGGTTTTAAACTCATCATACAATGCTCTGCCACCAATTTTAATGTACTCAGCTGCGATACATCGGTTCGCACAGTTTTTCTCACAGCCGCAGCAATCCTTATTGTAAGGACATTCACTGCAATCAATACCACAAATTGAATTCATAATACACCTCTTTCAATGTTTAGATACAACATACCACACATCAATCTCGCTTTTTTCGGGAACTTCAAAAAGGCTTTGCACCTTGTTGAAAAGCCCCTCGTCAACGTAAAAATCACAGCCGCCATTGCCCTCTGAAATTCGATTATTGCGTTTTTCGATGTTCTTATGCCAAATTTCATCGGAAACATCTATATAATGCCATTCAAAATCAACTCCGAGAGAATTGAAATAATCGGAAATATCCTTTCTGTTCTGACGTGTCCAGAAACCCCAGTCAAGAATGACATTTGCACCCGATTTTACAATTTCAGCCGCCTTTTTCCGCAGATATAAATTGACTTTCACAGCAAAAATGTTGTAAAACTCTCCCTGTTCATTGTCGATGAGGTCAAATGTAGCCTCGTCGGTGGAGAGTATCACAGCATTATATTTTTCTTTAAGCTGTGCGGCATAATATGACTTTCCGCTGCATATTTTTCCGCAGATTAATATTACTTTTTTCATATTATTTTTTCTTTCTTGGCTTTCTTTCGGGTAAATCGGGGTACATTTCGCAAACCATTTTCTGCAATAACTCTCTATCATCAAGAATTGTAACGGGCAGCATCGGCTTAGCACCCTCATATGGCGGTTCAGCAATACTGTCAGGCATATATTTTTTGCTTGCTTCGGTTATTTTTACCATAAATCCGTCGCCGTATATACCGCCGAAAATTCGTTCGCGATAATAAAATATATAGCCGCCCATCATCTGTATATTGCGTATATTTTCCAATCCTGAAAGCTGTTCCATAATATACATTGCAAGTTCTTTTGGTGATGACATAATTATTTCTCCATTTCCTTTAATGCTTGCACTCTTGAAGCAACACTTTTGTTAAATTCATCATCTGTGAATTTAGGGTCTCTGGTACTCATCCATATTTTGCAAGGCAGTTCGCTGCATTGTGCACAGTTTTTTAATTTCTTTTGATTTATTGCACATTCATATATAAGGCAAGACTGGTTGTCTGGCATAAAGAATACTTTGCCGTTGCAATCATTACATCCTTTGCATAAATTTCCTAAATAACTACATTCATTGCATTTAGTACCGCAACAACTTAGTTCTGACATTTTTAAACCTCCCTTATAGTAGAAACGTTTCTGAGTTTATTTATCGCAATCCATAAACACACGTGAGCCTGTTGCGCCCATTTGTCCTTGATATTTTCCGTTGTAGGAATTAAGAGCAGGCTCGTCCATTTCCGCAAAAACAAGCTGTCCAACACGTCTGCCAGCCTTTAACTCAATGGCACATCTGTTGGCATTGTAGAGCTCCAGAGTGATTTCGCCCTTGAATCCGGGGTCAACCCAGCCTGCATTTTGAATGAATAAGCCCATTCTTCCAAGGGAGCTTCTTCCATCCACAAAGGCTGTAAGATTATCAGGCAACTCAAAATATTCCATAGTTGTGGCAAGCACAAATTCTCCGGGCATTATAAGATAACTATCTGTAGTTATGGTCTTGTAGCTTATCTGACTTTCAAGTGTTATGATATTTGACGGTGTATCGTCAACAACGCTGAAAGTGTTTCCCAAGCGTATATCCACACTGGCAGGCTGAATCTGCTTCTTTGTCACAGGATTTATGACAAGGGATTTTTCATCGAGCATTTTTATAATTGTTCTATCTGATAAAATCATTATTTCACGTCCTTTAAAGTCAATTCCGCCATAGCCACATAATGAAGCACATCAAACTGCGGCGGAGCTTCATTTTCAAGCATATTTCCGTGTTCTTCCTCCCAGAGTTTCAGAGCGTCCGCAGAAAGTGACGCACCGACACCGCGGCAGGCTCTCATTCTGCCGTGCCAGCTTTCACGGGTAAATGGGAGCATCACATCGTATTCCTCTCGGTAGGTAACATCGAAAAATTCGAGATATTCATCGGGCACCCACATAGGCTTGCGGATTTCCCCTGAACTGTTCCAAGAGGGATTATATTTAAGTATAATATCCTCGCTTCGTGCGGCGATTTTATCCTCAAAGGGCAGCCAAGCCATATACAGAATGAGGAATTTTCCGCCATTTTTCAGCACTTTAGCAAGCTTCGGAGCAATTATCTTATGGTCGGGATACCATATGCACTGACAGGCGGTTGCAACGTCAAAAGAATTTTCGGGATAGTCGATTTCTTCCGCAGGGCAGGGGAGGAATGTAATATCCATATTCTCAGCCTGTGCAAGCTGAATTGCTTGTTCAATCTGATTTGGTGAAATATCCGTGCCTGTCCAGTCAGCGCCAAAACGGCACATATTTCTGGGGAGTACACCCGTTCCTGTGCCTATATCAAGGACTTTCTGCCCTTTTACGCATAACCCACGGTCAGCAATTTTCTGATAGAATATTTCAGGGTAGATATCCCTGTATTTAGCGTAATCCTGCGAAGTTTTACCCCAGTCGAAAGGTTTTCCGCCGTCAATATTGTTTAGTTTCTGCATATCGGTTTCCTCACTTTCTGTTATTTCTTTTTATGAATTTTACAATTCTCGGTCTGTTATATCTCTGCATAATGACAAATAGCAGGTCATACAAAGCACCAAGTACCGAAGTTATAACAAATACGGGCAGCGCTCCGAACCATATAGCTGAAATTATCGGCAAAAAGCTGAAAGGGATAATTGTCTCATGAACAAGTTCTGCCTGACACATTGCCTGAGCGATTTCATCCCAGCTGTGAATTGAAGCGTCAAAGAGGGAGCTGTCATAGGTTGGCAGATTCTTTTTCCAATTTTTCACATTCAGCTTTTTGTACATAGACTGCTCAAAATTGCCTGTCTGAAACCATTTTTTAGTATAGTCAGTTTTGTTATTCATAACAGCGTTATATATTTGTCCGATAATCAGCCTGATACAAAAGTGATAGGCGATTGTTCCAAACGTAATTGCAAGGCTGAGAAAAATCTCCATATCTGTAAGGCTGTAAAGGAGGGTAGTACATAATGTAGCTGCAATTGTTGAAAAAGCGATAAGCTTCATTGTTTTTGCCATTTATATCAATGCTCCTCGTATTTTTTTATAATAGTTCAGGTGATTGGGGCGAGATTTTCCTCTTTGACGCTCAGTTCATAGGGCAAATAAGCCGAGCCCATCCGTATAGCAAGCTCGTGAGCACTTTCTTCAGTAAAATTACCGGAAATTACAGTTTCATTTCCGGAAACATATGCGTTGACAACAGGGGAATAAATTAATTCATCATCGAGCCAGATTGTGATTGGCGTACCCGTGCCTGCGAGTTCTGCAGTTGCATCTGAAAAAGCCTGAGCCCCTTTTTCTTCAAAGCATAAATTAACTATGTAATCATTATCAGGGGAAAGCAGAGCAAAATAAGCAGAAGCAATATCTTCATTTGTAATAATCAGCTCGCCGTCCTGAGAATCACCCTTATACATTTTTAGAGAATTCGGCATTGTCAGCAGTTCGGCTGTATTCTTATGCCAAGCCATAACCATATTGAAATCAATTTGAATGGTATTCAGCTCATAATCTGCATAAACTGAACAAGTTGTATCAGAGTAAGCATTTGTGAAACGCTGTGTGAGTATTTCGGAAATCTTATCAAGAGTACTATCATCAGCATTTTCATCAGCTGAAAAAATGATATAGCTGTCGTAAGTATATTCTGTAGTTTCGGCAGAAGTTTCATTTGAAGATGCAGAAGTATCGTTTGTACAGCCTGTTAAAAGTAATGACATGGATAATAAGAATAATAATTTTTTCATAATAATCTCCTAATCTCCTAATTTCCTAAAAAACACAGGGACGGACAGAACGTCCGCCCCTTAGGTAATTTTTACATATAAAGTGGGAATTTCTCGCAGATAGCAGTAACGCCTGCACGGATTTCGTCAGCCTTGTTCTCGAAATCTGTAGCACAGAGGAAGATATACTCAGCAATCTTCTCCATTTCCTCAACGCCGAGACCACGAGTTGTAACAGCAGGAGTACCGATTCTGATACCGCTTGTTACGAATGGCTTTTCGGGGTCATTGTGGATAGCGTTCTTATTTACTGTAATATAAACCTCATCAAGACGATGCTCAAGCTCCTTACCTGTGATGTTGAAAGGACGGAGGTCAACGAGCATAAGGTGGTTATCTGTACCGCCTGAAACGAGGTTGAAACCTCTCTTGAGAAGTCCGTCAGCAAGAGCCTTAGCATTCTCAACAATCTTCTTCTGATACTCCTTGAATTCAGGCTTGAGAGCCTCACCGAAACATACAGCCTTAGCAGCAATTGTGTGCATGAGAGGGCCACCCTGTGTTCCTGGGAAAATAGCGGAGTTAATCTTCTTAGCAAGATACTCGTTGTTTGTGAGGATAAGACCGCCTCTTGGTCCACGGAGAGTCTTGTGAGTTGTAGTTGTTACGATGTCAGCGTAAGGAACAGGTGACTCGTGAACGCCAGCAGCAACAAGACCTGCAATGTGAGCCATATCAACCATAAGTAATGCGCCAACAGAACGAGCGATTTCAGAAAGCTTCTTGAAGTCGATTGCTCTTGGATAAGCGGAAGCACCTGCAACGATAAGGCGTGGCTTATGCTTAGCAGCAAGCTTGTAAACTGTATCATAGTTAATCATTTCTGTTTCATCGTCAAGACCGTATGAAACGAAGTTGAAGTATTTACCTGAAAGGTTTACAGGTGAGCCGTGTGTAAGATGTCCGCCGTCTGCAAGGCTCATACCAAGAACAGTATCGCCTGGCTGGAGTACAGCGAAGTAAACAGCTGTGTTGGCCTGTGCGCCTGAGTGGGGCTGTACGTTAGCATACTTAGCACCAAAAAGCTCGCATGCTCTGTCGATAGCGATAGCCTCAACCTCGTCAACGCACTGACATCCACCGTAGTATCTCTTTCCAGGGTAACCCTCAGCATACTTGTTTGTAAGAACACTGCCCATAGCTGCCATAACAGCAGGTGTTACAATGTTTTCGCTTGCAATAAGCTCAAGGTTGCGGCGCTGTCTTGCAAGCTCCTTGTCCATAGCTGCGCCAACAGCCTCGTCGTACTTGGACACAAATCCGATAGAATCCATAAGATCGTTATACATTTTTAATCTACTCCTTATTAGTATGATAGCATAAAACGCTATTTTAATTATACACTATTTTACAAATTAATGCAATAGTTTACATGAATATTTTTATAAAAAATCATCCCATGTTATTTCTTTAGTGGAAGTAGAAACAGCGGCATAGTATGCCAGAATAACAGAAGCGTCAGCGGAATCAATTGTTTCGTCTCTGTTTACATCGCAGTTAGGGATTTTGCTTATGTGGAGATCAATCTCTGAGCCAGTGGAAATCTGAGCATAAACGCTAAGTACCTTTGATGCATCAGAAGCATCAACAGATTCGTCCTCTACAACGTCGCCAAGTCCCTCAAAATAACTGATATCATAAGTAGCAATAGCCCTGTTTCCACCTGGTGGGATTATCTGAATCGAGCCTTTATCTCCTTTTCCAAAGACTTCTTCAACAGTGGAAGGGACGATACTGCACGTATCAGTTATATTGATAATTTCAGTTTCAGTTATAAAAGCACCGTTTTCGTCCTTTTCTGGAAGCTGTGTGTACTTCCTGATAGTAACGTTCAGACCGTCGGTTCTGATATTTCCTGTTCTGGAATAATACTCTGTTTTGGCAGGAATGGATGGACACTCAATTGACATACGGAGGAAAAGGGCATAAATAGCCGTATCCTCTGTAATTTTATCAGGATATTTACTCCAGCCGTTAAAGCCTACTTGAGTATAATCATTGAGATGATAGTTCAGAGAAGATGTATCAATTCCGCTGAGGTCAACAGCTTTTCCGTGAGGTACGCTTAAAGTAGCCATAACCTTTCCGTTGAAATCGATTACAGTAACTGTGTGATTTTCAGCGCAGACAGCGTTAGTTGGTACAGCTCCTGACAGGAGCGTAATTGAGGCTGCAGCAGCAATAAGCCTTTTAATAATCATAGTAGTCCTTTCTTCCCCTGACAAAAAAGAAACGGGTTCTGTTCAGTAGTTTTTTAACAAAATCCGTATATTCGTCATAGGTGAGTACAAGATTCATAAAATTAGCAGAAATAAATGTCTGCTGGGGGACATCATATTCAAAAACAGCGTAAAGTATAACACTGTTCCAGTCAGTTTCTATAGCGGTTTCCTCAGCGGATTTTTTATAGTCCTCGAAATATTCTTCAATGGTTTCAATTGTCTGAAATCCTGCATATTTTGAATTGATATAAAGGTCGATATCACGGCGTATCTGCCGCATACGATAGGGGAGCATAGTTACCCTCCCTGCTTTTCGGAAGTATTTTCGGAATTTTCGGAATTCTTTTTACGTAGCTGTTTCAGCTTGGTTTTATATGTACATATTCCGAAAATAATTGTTGAAAGTATAAAAGCTACAATGCAGATAAGGAAAATAAGTCCTGTGGGGATATTGCCAGCCGCAGAACTTTCAGCTATAATCAACGAAAAATCAGTTATCAGTGAGATCATAAGAATCCTCCTCATTGCTGAGAACAAGTTCAATTATTTTACTGTAGAAATTTGCAGGATTCAGCATAATTCTGTCACCGATAAGCTGAGCCTGTGCTCTATCCGGAGCAAAAAGTTTAAGGTCCATAAGATCATTTTCTGTATCGTAACATCTTACACGGACATAACAGCCATTGTCTGTCTCAGTGTACTCGACATTGACCTCCTGTTCCATACGGATACGGGCAAAATATCTGAGAGCGGCGAGGACAAGATTATCACGGTATGATTTTGGCACATACTTTTTCAGCTCTTTTGCACAGGCTATACCCTTAGGCGTAAGGGTATAGCAATCAGCACCAGTATTATCGGTTTTAATATTAATAAGTGCATTTTCCAGCAGAAAACCAATGGATTCCTGATAGGAAAAATAGTTCACAAGACCTGTAGTTATGAGAATATCGTACAAATGTTCGGTATTTACAGGTTTCTCAATTTTTTTCAGCAGGTAGCAGATAAGGATATTCAGCGTGGGAACGTCTTGGATTTCGGTATCTGCCATTTCTGCCATTTTAAATATATTTTCATTCTGCATGAATATCACCTCTGCGAAAAAGTTGTGGAATCAACAGAAATTCGGATAATCCAGCATAGCTGAGAGAAGCGCAATATTTACTGCGGATTCGACATATACAACTGCCTGCGGAACGATACAGCAAGGCTTTGAGCCGTGTCTGGCAGGCTTAAAAGCAGCATTGAGAACAATTGGCATACCAGAAGAAATGCCGTTGAGTATACCGCCATGACTATTTGTTCTTGTCATGGAATAGCCCTGTTCGGTAGTGTAAGCCTTATCGGAATACTGGCTTCCCAACATTTCTGATGCTGCAAATCCCGCACCGAATTCAACTCCCATAATATCGGGGATACCGAAAAGAAGCTGAGCAATATTATTGGCAAGTCCGCTGAAAACAGGAGAGCCAACACCAGACGGAACATTTATTGAGGCGCACTCCACAACACCGCCAAAGGTTTCTCCTGATTCCGATGCTATAGTCATGTCATTGAGCATAAGCCAACCGTTTTTATCGTTTATAACGGGAAAATCTTTGAATCTTATGCTAAGAACGGCATCTCTTGAAAGGCGAACAACATCAAAGGGATTGTCCTTAATATTATGAATTTTAGCGATATGCGCACCTGTATAAATTCCTCTTCTTTCCAGAATCTGACCGCAGACTGCACCTGCGAAGCAGAGAGGGAGTGTGAAGATTTCGGCTGTCTGCGAGTTCTTTTCAGTATCGCAGTAGCCTCTGTTACATACAGCGCCTGTATAGTCAGCATGACCATAGCGAATATTCTTTGGCTGAGAATCCTCCTGAATGTACTCTTTCTGATTACGTATAACAGCGCAAAGAGGCGCTCCTGTTGTGCGCTCATGGCTTATTCCCGACATAATTCTGGGCATAGGTATTTTGCCGATACCCAAACATTTAAGGGAAAGCCTGTTTAAAAATCGGGATATTTCGTCAGAGTTTATATATTCTCCGGCAGGGAGACCGCTTATAGTTATACCCACAACGGAATCCTGAGCTTCGCCAAAATACGAAACAGAAATATTATTGTTCCATATCAATGACATAAGCTTTACCTCCAAGTCGTGTATAGTCGTCGAAGAATGTGGGATATGACTTTTCGGCGGCTTCTGCACCTTTAATAATAACATCACCGCAACAGTTAAGGGCAGCAATTGCTGCCGCCATGACGATACGGTGGTCTCCAAAGCTGTCAATAGTTCCGCCGTTAAGTTTTTCTGTAGGCACAATTTCAAGACCGTCAGGAGTAACGGTCACATTTCCGCCGAGATTGTTGAGCATATCCGCGCAGGCGGCAAGACGGTCGCTTTCCTTGATTCTGAGACGTTCTGCATTGAAAATAACGGAAGTCTCCTTGCCGTAAGCACCGAGAACAGAAAGTATCGGAACAAGGTCGGGGATATCGGAACAATCTGCTTTGTATCCCGAAATTTTGCCGTTTTTCATGGATTCTGAAATGATATCCATAATGGCTCTGTCGCCCTGTACACTGTTTTCGTTGAGATTCTGAATATTTACATGTGAACCGAGAGCATTTGCAACAAAGAAGAAAGCCGCCTGAGAATAATCGCCCTCAACATGCTCATCGTAGGGCGTATACTGCTGATTACCCTTTATTATAAAGCTGTTTTCGGTTTCAGTAATTGTTATACCGAATCGGCTGAGAATATCGATAGTGATATCCACATAGGGACGGGATTCAAGACGGGAAGTTATAACAATTTCCGAATCTCCGTCAGCAAGGGGGAGTGCAAAAAGAAGTCCTGTAATAAACTGCGAAGAAACATTTCCCTCAATTTCATATATTCCTCCCGTAAGTCGGCCGCTTATTTTATAGGGCATTTCGTCGGTATGGAAAACAATACCGTGATTTGTCAGTTCACGCCTGTAGATATCAATGGGACGCTGAGGAAGTCTGCCGCGTCCGTAAAATACGGAATCTGCACCAAGCGCTGCGGCAACAGGCATAACAAAGCGAAGGGTAGAGCCGCTTTCATTGCAGTCGATTTCAGCAGTACCGTTTATACTGCCGCTTATACCCTTTACTGTTACAGTATCGCCATTGATTTCAAATTCTGCTCCAAGAGCAGACATAGCCGCAATTGTGGCTTCGATGTCCTTTGACATAGTTATTCCCGAAAGAATTGAAGTGCCATTTGCAAGAGCCGCGCAGATAACAGCTCTGTGAGCACAGCTTTTGGATGCAGGTATGCTGAGATTACCTTTGAGAACAGAAGGGCTGATTCTTATATCCATACTTAACCCTCCATAAGCGCAAAGAAATCTCCTACGCTGACTTTTCGGATATCAGCTGAGCCGATTTCAGGACAGACAATGTAGCTGATTGAACTTGATTCGCATTTCTTATCTTTGGCGCAGAAAGGCAGGAGTTCGCTCATGGGAGCCTCTGTTGAAACAGGAAGCTTGTACGCTTCTGCACATTTTTCGAGACGTTCCGCAATATCTGCACCGCAGAAACGGCGTGTAATCATGCACATTCCTGTGGCAACTCCCATACCGTGAGTATAGTCGGTATAATTATGCCAGCCCTCAATAGCGTGTCCGAGAGTATGACCGAAATTGAGAATCATACGCTCGCCTTTGTCAAATTCGTCGTTTTCCACTACCTGACGCTTTATATCAACGCAGGTATAGACAATCTCGTCCATTACATCGTGAATATTGCTCATATCGTGATTTTCACACATCTCAAAGAGATTTTTGTCACGAATCATGCCGTACTTTATAACTTCTGCCATGCCGCAGGCAAGCTCGCTTTCAGGGAGAGTGCGCAGTGTATCGCTGTCGCAGATAACGAGAGCAGGCTGCTTGAAAGCTCCCACAAGATTTTTTCCACCGGGGATATCAACAGCAGTTTTTCCGCCTACAGAGGAATCTACCTGCGAAAGCAGTGTAGTGGGAATCTGCACAAAATCGATGCCTCTGAGGAAAGAAGCCGCCGCGAATCCTGTAATATCGCCCACGACACCGCCGCCGAGGGCAATGAGAAAATCGCTTCTTGTGATTCCTTTTTCGCAGAGAAAATTGAAAATATCACCAAGAGTGTGCAGATTTTTAGATTGTTCACCATGAGGAAAAACAAATACATCAGCAGAAATTTCGTTTTCGTTCAGGCTGTTTATAAGTATGTCGGAGTACAGTTTGTCCACTGTATCATCTGTTACTATAACAGCTTTTTTTGATTTGAGAATTTCTGAAATAAGTCTGCCGCTTTGATACAAGGAGCCTCTTTCAATATGTACATTGTAGGGACTGCTTGTATTGATTCGAATTTTCTTCATCGGAATCACACTCCATGTTATTATTATTCACCATATTAATTATATCATATCCTATAGAAGTTGTCAAGGTGATTTTGTGCAAAAGCACGAAGAATAAACTGTCATATTAATAGTTTTCAAGGTGAAAAATGTGTTAATTTGCCGAAATTATGACAGAATGGAAAAAATTTTCGTTTAGCTATGGACAAACAGGAAAAAATGTTGTATAATATAAAAGCATATGAAATTTATCGGAGGCTCATGTAGGCTTCGAGGTTTAATAATATATCGGAGGCAAAATCAAATGAAAACTTTTAAGAAAATGACAGCTGTTACAGCGGCTTTAGCAATTGCATCAGCTTTCACAGGCTGTACTCCTTCTGTAGGAAGCGGCACAACAGAGGCTCTTACTATCGGTGGCAGAGAAATCCCCGCAGGTGTGTTTATATATTACACAATGCAGGGTTTCAGTGAAGCGCAGTCCATTATTCAGACGAATACAGGTGAAGTGCCTGAAATCAAGGATGTAAAGAATTCCAATATCGACAGCATTGATTCTTCTGACTGGATTCAGAATAAGGCTACAGAATACTGCGCCGGCTATGCTGGTATACTTGATGAGTTCGAGGCTATCGGCGGAACCCTTACAGCGCAGGACCTGGACGATGCAGAAGAAATGGCTAATTACTATTACATGCAGGATGCAAGAATTGAAGAAAACGGCGTAAGCCTTGATTCTATGAAAAAAATTGCAGAAAGCACATATATGGAACAGGCTATCTTTGAGCATTATTATGGATTTGAGGGTGAAAAGGGCTGTTCTGAGGAAGAACTCAAGAATTACTTCGACGAGAACTATGCTCGTGTAAAGTATGTATCTATTAGTCTTCTTGACGAAGTAGGAGAAAAGGTTGCTCCTGACAAGGAAAAGGAACTCCGCAAGCTTGCTGAGAATTATGCAGAACAGGTAAACAAGAAGTCAGGCGAGCTTAACAAGATGCATGAACTTGACGCTGTAAGCGAGGAATATGATGAATATGTGGCTGCTCATACAACAACTGCTGAGGGCGCTACAACAACAACCACAACAACTACAACTACAGCAGCAGATGAGACAACTACAACAACTACAACTGATCCTTATGCAAACGAGCGTCTGATTCAGAAGTATACAACTACAACAACAGAAGCTGCTGATGAAAATACACTTGAACTTGAGACAGAGACAACAGAGGCAGAGGAAACTGAAGAAGATAAGAACAGCCGTCTTTTCAATGAATATGTTTTCAATGAGCTCGGTAAGGGAGAAGCTAAGGTTTACGATTACAGCGAGGATACAATTTACGTCGTAATGCGCGGTGACCTCAGAGAGCGTATGACTGAGGATGATTACTGGACAGAGGATTATGTTCTCAGTCTCCAGTCACAGAGATACTACGAGGAATTCATAGACTATCTTGATGAAAAGAAAAATTCACTGACAATAGAGAAAAACAAGTCAGCATACAGACGATATGCTCCTTTCAAGCTTAATCTTGAAACAACAAGCACATATTAATGATAGAAAAGGCGCTGTAAAAAACTCGATATAATAGAAATAGCCGCACAGGAGAACAACGTAGAATCGTTGTTTCTGTGCGGCTATTTTTGAAAGATATTGTGTTTTGAGGAGTTTTTTTACACCCCCTTTTTTTATCTGTAAAATGCATATCCGTCAGCGATTTCGGAATCTCTGACAATTCCTGTCTGTCGGTCTATTGTTTCCGGGTTTTCAATAAATTCATTTTCGCCGCTGATGCCTGCCCATTTGTCGAATTTGTTGATTTTATATTCTGCAAGTCCGATTACAAGGGATACTTCACCGTTTTTGGCAAGTTTTTCCCAGCGTTCCAGAGTTTCTGTAAAGGGACATACTTCATTGGAAAATCCGTAATAAATCTGTGGCACTATATAATCAGCATAGCCGTGATTTGCTGTCCAGAGTTCCACATCGGCATATTGTGTGTTGTAGTCGGAATCAATATTTCCCTGCGGACTTATGCCGAATTTTAGCCTGCTGTCGTATTCTTTAACAGTATTGTAAAGAGCCTGCACCATAGAAGTTATGTTGTCCCTGCGCCAGTTGCCAAGGTCTGTACTTCCGTCGGCTTCAAAGGCTTCGATATCAAATTCTGGAGCAGTATCGGGGTAAAAATAATCGTCTATATGTATACCGTCAACATCATAATTCTCCATTATTTCTTTCGCAGTATCGCAGATAAGATTTGTCACAGCGTCATACGCAGGATTGAGATACCACCTGCTTCCCACCTGCCGGACCATAGGACTGCCGGTATTTATCCATTGTTTTACAATAAAGTTATCGGGAAGTGTTTCCAATTTTTCGATTGTCTGCATACGATAGGGATTTATCCATGCATGAACGGATATATCCATTGAATGTGCAATGTCGAGAACTATTTGCAACGGGTCATAGTCACCGTTGTTAAAAGTTCCGCAGGGGTATATTTCGGATTTGTAGTAAGCGTCGCCCTCAGGATGAACATGAAAATACACTGTATTTATTTCACGGATATCTTGTTCTTCGAGAAGTTCAGTAATAGCCGCTGAAAATTCCTCTTTAGATTTTCCTTGCATATATTCTGTGAATTCGACATAAGGAAGCCATGTGGCTTTCTGATATTCGTAATTCAGCGGAACATATGAGCTTTCTGTCACTGCGGAAGTTGGTGCCTGAGTTTTGGGAGCAGATTGACTATTTTGTGAAATTGTACAGCCTGTCAGCAATAGAGGAATTGCCAGTAAAAAATAAATCCGTTTTTTCATATATGCCTCCATGGGATTTTTGATTTTGTATATTCTATGTGAAAAGGTTGCAGAATTATTACAATTTGAAAATGGAAAAAACGAAAAATTCCCAATAAACAGCGATTTCAGCTTGTTTTGCTTTTTGCGGCAGATATTGACATAAAGCGAGTTTTAATGTATAATTATTTTATACATACTATCAGGGGGATGATTAATATGAAAAAATCTTCAAAACGATATATTTCGGCGACAGTTGCGGCATTATCGCTTATTTCCGCCACATCCTGCGGCACAGTAGTACAGACTGTAAGTTCTCCGTCGGTACATACAGGAATGCTTTCAAAAGGCGAAACTATCAGCACAACAACAGCGGCTGAATCTATAATAACTGAAGATGTGACGGTTACAACAGCAATGGAAGCCGCAACAGAAACAGGAACAAAGCCAGCTGTATCAAATAAAGTTATGCGCGGTAATCTTTACGATGCAGATGGCGATATTCTTATGTTCAGTCAGTCTGACAGCAGCGGCAAAGAAGTGCGCATGACAAACGACAGCAATAAGGTTGCTTTTGCAAATGTGCTCAATGAAATGTCTGAGGGAATAGATTTAACTCTTGATAAAACTCTGAGAACGCCAAATCCCACAGTAGTTGAGGGCGGTGAATACGGGCAGAGCGTTCAGCTTACTTTTGACGCTGATGTGCAGAATGCGATATACGATTATATGGCAAGCCAGAATATGAATGGCTGTGCTGTTGTAATGAGAAGCGACGGTTCACTTATGGCACAGGTATCGTACCCCTCATATGACCCCGATGTATATTATGGTGTTGAAACTGAGGAGGATTTAGCATGGGGAACATACGGAAACAAGGCATTTCAGAATTTTCCACCCGGCTCATGCTTTAAGATAATGTCGGAGGTGCTTGCGGATAAGCACGGTATATATTCGTTGTACGACGAGGGGGAATGGTTTTTTGACGGTGTATCAATCGTAAACTGGGACCACGATACAAACGGCGGATATCCTATGCAGAGAAGCCTTTATTCTGCATTTGTAAATTCAAGCAATATATATTTTGCAAGAGCCTTTGACCAGATAGGCAAGGACGCAGTTCTTGAAGATTTAGATACCATATTCCATTTTGGTACAGATATCGAATGTGATTTCGGTGTTCTGGGAAATAATATTGAGATATACTGCAACGACGATTTGCGACGTACAGCATTTGGTCAGTCCTATGTCATGACTTGTCCGATTTATCTCGCGGCTCTTGGACGTGAAGCGGCATACGGTGATATGGTAAGACCTTTTATCGTGAAAAATATAGTTGATACAACCGACTTCAACACTGTAGTTGAAGCAGGTTCAAAATCCAATGAAGTAATCGGAAGTATACCTGTAGAGTGCAGACAGAATCTTCTTGACGGAATGAGCGGTGTTGCAAGCGGACTTGGTATATCAGTTCCCGCAGGCTATGAATTCTACGCTAAAACTGGAACTGCTGAAACATGGGAAAATGATTTTCTTTATATTACAGGAATACTGAAAAACACAGCAGATGACGGAAACGGCGTATATACAGACTATAACGACTACAACGGTTCATACATTATAGTAATACAGGTGAGAAATCCTGCATATTTTGGTTATAGCTATGCCAGCGAATCAGCGGCACTATATCAGGGTATAGTAAATGCTGTTGTAAACAACTGACACAATTATCGGAGAGAATATGAGGAAAAAAACTGACAATTCAAAAGAGGAAAGACAGCCTGTTCTTATATGTGTATTGATGATATACTTTTTTGTGGTGATGTATATTACATTATTCAACAGGGAAATCGGAGTACGTCGGTCGATGCTTGAGCCATTTTTTGAAATAAAGAGTATGATTGATACAAAGAGATATCAATACTGGCTTGGGCAGATATTCGGGAATTTGATAATGCTTTTTCCATTGGGAGTACTTTTGCCCATGATATCCGACTGGTTTGAAAAAACAAAAAGGACAGCATTGGCAGGATTGACAGTTTCTCTCTTTATTGAGCTTACTCAGTTCATCACAGGCAGAGGCTTATGTGAGCTTGACGATATAGTACACAATACAATAGGAGCGATTGCTGGAATACTTGTATACAAAAAAATATCTTTGTTTCAATAAAATAAGAAAAAAGGAAATACCCAGGATTGATCACGGGTATTTCCTTTTTTGTTTTATGAAACCTTTTCTACAGTGTAACCCATACCTTCAAGAAGGTTATCTACACCATTTTCGCCTGAATAATGTGCAGCACCAACCATGTAGAAACAGTTTTTGCCCTCTTTAAGATACTGAGAAGCCTTTTCAGCCATATTCTGATTGCGGTCGTCCAGCATGAGCTTAACATAAGCCTCATGGTCATCCTTGATATCTTCAGGGAGCTTATCAACATCAACATCGGAATCAAAATCAAGTTCACCGTCGCCTACAGCCCAGCCGTTGTAAAGCTCAGCATAGGATTCAGCGAATTCGTCAATATCGTCCATGCTGTCGATAACTTCGCTGATAGTGTAATCTGCATAATCATCAGAGTAAGCATTAAGAGCACCTGTCTGAGTAGCAAGGTCTTCGATGTTGATAATCTCTTTGCCGTCCTCCTGCGCGAGGCCGATGAAGTATGCATCAGTACCTGAAAGCTGCATATTCTCAAGGCGGAGGAGCATTACTGATGTAAGCTGATTAATCCAATAACCTGTTGTATACTGGTCGAGCATTTCGCTGTATGCGCCGATGCTCTCAAAATAAGCCTTAGCCTTTTCATAAGTTTCAGCGGAGATATGTTCCTTAACAGTAGAACCGTCGCTATAAATCATGCCGTTTACGTATTCAAGCTGAGCGTTTGCGTCTGTTGTAATCGCTGTGATATCGTATTCTACAGCAATAGAATCAGCATTGTTGTAAATCTCCATGATATCAGCAGGATATTCTGTGATACTTGCAGGGAGCATATGAATAGTACCTAAGAGATGAATAGTATTGCCTGTTGCAGGGTCTGTAACTTTCCAGAGAGGAGGGTTAATATCTGTTGTAGTGATAAACTCGTTGATATCAGCAGTTGCACCGAACAGAGCTTCAATATCTACTTCACCCTCAGCTACAGTTGCCTCTTCAGCAGCCTCAGTTGTTTCGACAGATTCTGTTACAGTTGTAGTTTCAGCAGCTTCTGTTACAGCTGTAGTTTCAGCAGTTTTATCAGAAGTGTTGTTTTCATTTGCAGTGTCTTTCTTTTCGCAGGAAACGAAAGAGAGTGTCATTGCCACAGCCATAACAGCAGCTGTAATTTTTCTTGTTTTCATAAAAAATAATCCCTTTCTGTGAGATATATCATTGAGAATTTTTTCACAATCTCACAATATATATTTTAGCATGTTAATAGACAAAAATCAATATGAGTGGTTGAATTTTCACAGTTCTATCAAAATATTTGTATGTATAACTAAATTGATTAAACTTTCAACTATACTTTTTAAAAACCAAAAATTATTTTGACATTTTATGATGAAAGTGGTATAATATATATATTACATATGAGGGAGAAAATCAATGAAATTATTTTCAATAATTTTTCTGATATTCAGTATTATACTTGAAGTTTTGGCGTTTGTGTTATTTGTACTTGTATTTATTGCAGATGTAGTGGAGAATAGTGCTTCAGACTGGATTTTGTTTCTGGCGATAGCCCTTATACCACTGTTATGGACACTTATTTCCGCTGTAACTCTGAAAAGAGTAATAAACGGCAGAGTTAAGGTAATACCTGCGGCAATACTTATGAAGCTTACAGTACTCTTGTTGCTGAGTGCAGCAGCATTTCTTTCATTAGAAGACGGAATATATGCGGCGAGCCTTTTCGCCATTACAGGTTTATTTTGCGGATTCAGTGCATTTGCAGCCACAAGACTGCGCAATATAACATCTGCACCGGGAATTCCTGAAAGATATCAGTTCAAGGGATATAACGCAGGAAATCATTGGTATTTCGCCGCTGTGGAGTATCTTCATAAAAACAACAGGAATATTTCAGAGCTTGCGTATATGATACGTAATGCCGCAATGAGAAATACTCAAAATGATGAAAGTCAATCAGGCGGACTTACTTTTGATGAGAAAAACAAAATTACAGAATACGCTTGTATGCCCTTTGTGTATCTTCTGCAATGGCTTATAGAAAATAATCACATGAGCGAATTTTTTATGAAGAAATTCAAAGCTGATGATATAGCGAATGTGAAAAGTGGTTTTATACCTACAATGTATTTTTTCAAAAATGCCATGCAGTGCAGAATTGACAGGTGGGATATCAGCGAGAAAATACATAATTTTCTTATCTGGTATTATGAGCCATTTACAAATGCAGGCTGTTATCGCCGTATAAATGAAGCGTATCTGTTTGATTATTGCAGCATAATCCAGAGCAAAGGCGCTGATTTGTATTGCTGTGATTACCATTATGATATCTACAGAGAGCTTAAAGAAAAATTCGACAGAAAATATGAGGAATACCTTGAATTTGTTGAAAGGGACAGGAAATTTGTCTCAGAGTATAACAAAACAGGTGCAACGCTGAATTGGATGCTTTTTGATAAGAACCTTGAAATATATGCAAATCATGAACTTACGCCAGAGGAAATTGAAAATTGTGAATACGCCCTGAACGGTTTATATGACAGGCAGATAAAACAGCTTGAACGCATGATAGTCAGAAAAATGACATTGAGTACACCTGTTGATTTTCGAAGTGATATTATACCTGAATCCGTACATATTCATAAAGCCGAAAATAATGATGTTTATTTCTCCGTAGGCTGCGGTATATCAATTGACGAATACAAGATTATCGGATTTACTGTAAAAAATGGTGTTATTGTAAATATGACATACGATTATGAATTTGATATGCCATACTGCAATTATGAAAATGAACGATATGAACTCGGAAACAATGATATAGATTTCCTGTCTCTTACCAATCAGAGCACTGTCGATGAATTATGTGAGCGCGGAGAACTGGAAATTGTGGAAATAAAAATCGAGGGTATGCAGATGAACAACGACAATGGACGCGGAAATATAATATATCTGACTCCTGCCGCTGCAAAAATTTTCAATGAGAATATTCGCAGATTAAATATTCTCAATAAAGCTCATTTAATAAATGATGTAAATATTTCGTGCAGCAGATGTGAAAACAGCATAGTTCCGCAGGCAATATATTTTGCAGGAATTATAAAAAACACTGAAAATCCGCAGGAAAAAGAAACCTACAGATACAGCGACTTGCTTGTTGTGTGGTAATAATATTGCTCCCCCAACTAAACCTTGCCGTCAAATATTCAGCATAAAGAAAATTTCTCTGCGTCAGAAAAACTTGAAATGCGACAGCATTCCTGCGTTTTTCTTCCTTGATAAATTCCCTTTCTGCTTTCATCTTTTTGGCGAGGTATAATTGGTGGGGCAATAGAACAGGCACTGTCCCGTTTTGAGACAGTGCCTGTATTTTTATTCAATAAGTCCGAATCCCCAGATTGTAAAGCTGCCGCTTCCCGAGATAGAAACGTTAAGCTCTCCGGAGGTTTCCTGATAGTAGCCCAGTTCTGCGTCGGGACCGCCCCAGCAGTACTGCTTGTTTCCGCTGATTTTTGTTGTCTTGCCGTTTACGGTTACATCTATGCTGCCCATTCCCGAGCTGTTAGCCTTGAATACCACAATAAAGCCCTTGCCGCTAGCAGTAAATGTCATAGGACTTCCGCCATTGAGGTTGTAGGAGTAGGGGAGTGCTGAGCCGCCATAGCCGCTGCCTGCTGTCCATGAGCCTGCGTTGAAGTTTGTGAGAGTTTTTGGGTCAACATTTTTGCAGGTTTGATATTCTGTACCGTATACTGTAGAAGTCGGAACAGTATATGATTCAGAACGATTTTCTGTTTTCATAGCCTTGCGGAAGAAGTAACCGAGACAATCTGCAATAAGCTGACCGCCATTATCGTGAGGGTGATATTCATCGGAGAAGTAATCTCCCTTGCCGAGGAATCCGCTGTTGAACGCCTTTGTAAGAGCGTTATCCATGCTGATTATCGGGATATCGAAATTTTCTCCTACAGGTATCATCTGCTTCTGGCTTGAGAAGCCGCCCTGAGCACGATTTATGAGTATCACAACAGCTGGCTCATTGGGTAAATCGAGGAATTTCTTGATAACACTTTCAAAGCATTTCTTGTACATGATATCCTCGTGGTCGTTTACGGAAAATTCAATGAATACGATATCGGGATTCTTTTCAACGATATTGCTTTCACTTCTTACAAGTCCGACAACGGAGGAAGTTCCCGAAAGACCAGCATTAACCTCTGTGAATCCGCCTGTTGCAAATGTCGATTTAACATAATTTGAAAACGGAGTTGAATACTTCTTACCCTCAGTAATAGAACCGCCGAGATAAGCCATTGTAAGCTTTTCGCCGTTTTCCGCAGCTTCAAGCTTCTTTGTAAGGCGGTATGTATTGCCCATGCTGTAAATTGAACTTTCGTAGAAGTCAATCCACTGAGAAGTCGCTGTTTCTGTATAATCGTCCCATTTATTGTCGGGCTTAGGGGGTTCGTTGAAAGTAAATTCGGAAATTTTACCCAAGAGGTACTGTTCAAGCTGAACTGCGTCTGCAATTTCAATAGTGCCGTTTTTGTCAACATCGGCAGATTTTTCATAGAATTTATTATCAAGTCCCTTTGTCAGCGCCTGACGCATAAGAATCATGTCAAACACATCAATTGTACCATCACAGTCTACATCACCGGGTGAAACAACAAGAGGCTTTGCGCCGCTGATTTCAGTGCCAGAGGGAGCCGCAACAGCCTCGTCAATATAAAAGCTTGTTTCTGTATCTATTGTTTCAACGTATATTATAAGGTTAGATGCATCCTCGGGGATTGTATAGGCTTTATTTGTAAGCTGTACCCACTGTCCTGACGAAACTTTTGCTGTGGCAATTTCGCCGTAAGCAGTTGTGCTTTCGGGGGTTGTGTACTGCAATGTAAGCTTGAATTCTTCGGTAGATGCACCTCTTTCGTACATAGCGTTTACACTGAAACTATAAGTTTCCCCTGCCTTAAAAACGGTGGAATCAAGCTCTTTGGAAACGCCGTTCCATGAAGCTGTTCTTCCGCTGCAATAAAGGGATGCTCTACCCTCGTAGGCGGCAAGTTGATTTTTTTCAGCGGCCGCTTCACCTCTACCTGTCCAGCCGTTTGTGTCGGATTCAAAGTTGTCGTTGAAGTAATAGTGGTTTTCTGCGGCAGAAATACTGAGGATATCTGCTGTCAGCATTGGTACGGAAGCTGACATAGTGAGGACTACGGCGGTTCCGACGCTTGTGAGTCTTTTTCTCAGAAACATAATTTTTCCTCCTTAAATATATTTTTTCAGCTAAATTGTATTAATTTCGATTATACTATATATTAAATATACTACAATTTTTAAGGATTGTAAATGTGATGTTGTTCGAATCGCAATATATGATTGAATAATAGCAATAAATGATAAGTTTTGGCGATATAATATCTGTGTTACTTAAATGATAATTTGCAGAAAGTTAATTAAACAGCGTTTATTAAACCATCACAAACAGTGTTTATTAAATCATCACAAATACCTTGACAAAATGAAAAAAATAATGTATAATCTATATATAAACTGTACTGGGGGTGTGATAATGAAAAAAATATGGAATTTTTTTAACACATTGAATGAGTTTGTCTATATATGTGATTTGGAAACGGACGAGCTTATTTACATGAACGACAGAACTCTTAAAACATACGGTCTTAATTCCCGAGAGGAAATGCAGGGAAAAAAATGTTACGAGATACTTCATAATAGTTCAACAAGGTGTAAGAACTGTATTAATAATAAGCTTACAAAAGGTGAATTTGTGGAGAGTAAGTTTTATAATCCACGTGTGAAAAAGCATCTGCTTACAAAGGATACAATTGTTGAGTATAAGGATAAGCTTTATCGCCTTAATATTTCAATTGATGTCAGTGAGCAGGAAAAATACAATCAGGCTGTAAGAAAGTATGAAAATCTTGAAGCAACTGTGAATGAGGCAATTCGGACGGCTATGCAGGCACATAATCCTGATAAGGCTATAGATATTGTTCTTGAATATCTTGGCAAGACTCTTGATGGTGAAAGAACATATGTATTTGAAAAAAATGAAATGAATTGCGACAACAATACATATGAGTGGGTTGCAAAGGGTGTAAAGCCCTCTATTGATATGCTACAGAATGTGCCTCCCGAAGTATGTGAGGACTGGTACAACTCTTTTGATAACGGTAAGCCCATTGTAATTGAGGATATCGAGGAAATAAAGGAGAAAAATTTTCAGCAGTATGAAACGCTGAAAATACAGAATATAAATTCCATTGTTGTTGTTCCGTTGATACACGAGGATAAGGTAATAGGATTCTATGGCGTTGATAATCCTCCTATTCACGATATGAATTACGTGGAAAATATGTTGAAAATTACAGGATATTTTATAGTGTCCCAGATTAAGACCCGCAATCTTATACATGAGCTTCATGATATGAGTTATCGTGACCAGCTTACAAAAATTGGCAATAGACACGCTATGAGAAAGTATGTTAAGGATATGAACAAATCCAGAAGTATCGGCGTAGTTTACTGCGATATCACAGGTTTGAAGCGCGTCAACGACAATGAGGGACACGCCGCAGGAGATGCTCTGATAAAAATGTGCTGTTCATTTGTAGATGAGTTTTATAATGACTATGGCGTTTTCCGTATCGGCGGAGATGAAATTCTTGCCCTTTGTTCCTGTATCAGCAGAGAGGAATTCAAGGCGCGTGAAAAGCATTTCAAAGATGCTATAGCAGAGCGGAATATCCCTCTTGCTGTTGGATTTTCATGGCAGAAAACAAGTGATGAAAGCATCGGAGAAATTCTGCACGAGGCTGAAATGGCGATGTATGCGGATAAAGCGGCATTTTACAAGGCTTCAGGTATTGAGAGAAGAAGATGAATTTTTCAGCCGTCTCTCATATGTTTTGAAAATATAGGGAACATCTAAAAAAGCTGTCAGTTGCCTTTTCGGCTGCTGACAGCTTTTTTTAGAGGTTTACTTATAATTTATTATGGAATGTACGGGAAATTACATCGTCCTGCTGTTCCTTTGTAAGCTTTACAAAGTTTACAGCATAACCCGATACTCTTACAGTAAGCTGAGGATATTTCTCAGGATGTGCCTGAGCGTCAAGGAGCGTTTCCTTTGTAAATACGTTTACATTGAGGTGATGTCCGCCTTTTTCAACGTATCCGTCCAGTAATTCGATGAGATTATCAATCTGATTCTGATTTTCCATACTTATTCCTCCTGTTCGTCATCAATAGCGTTTTCGGTTGGCTGACAACAAGCGCCTTTTCCACAATATTCGGCACTTTTTATCACATTAACGGTCATATCATCTTCGGAATTTACAATAACATTTACATGACCGCTGCCCTCTGACATAAGGGAATCTATGAGCTCTGCAAGCTCCTGTGGGTTCTGAGGGTTATTCATATCATTCCTCATTTCTCAGTTTGTCAAGGTCGATATCGCCGACAAATAGCTGCATATCCTTACCCAATGCGTCGGGGATAATTGAAAATGTGTTGGAAATACCGTCCTGAGCCTGTCGGAATGGGAGCTTTGCAACTGAGGCAAGGGAAGCTGCTGCACCGTGAGTATCTCTGCCATGCATAGGATTTGCGCCGGGAGCAAGGGGGATACCCATTTTTCTGCCGTCAGGAGTGTTGCCTGTTTTCTTGCCGTACACAACGTTGGAAGTGATTGTAAGGATTGACATTGTAGGTACGCCGTCACGGTAGGTATGGTGCTTTCTTATGCAGTCCATAAACTTGCGGACAATGGAAACGGCAATTTCATCAACGCGGTCATCGTTGTTGCCGTATTTGGGGAAATCACCCTCAACCTCGTAATCGGTAACAATGCCGTCATCATCTCGGATAACCTTAACTTTTGCATATTTTATAGCGGAAAGGGAATCTGCAACAACTGAAAGACCTGCGATACCTGTAGCGAAATAACGCTTTACATCTCTGTCGTGGAGTGCCATTTGAAGCCTTTCATAGCTGTATTTATCGTGCATGAAGTGGATTACATTAAGTGTATTTACATAAAGTCCTGCAAGCCATTCCATCATGGCTTCATACTTGTCCATTACATCATCATAGTCGAGGTAGTCACCCTCAACTGCACGGAATTTAGGACCAACCTGAACTTTCATTCTTTCATCAATTCCGCCGTTTATAGCGTAAAGGAGACATTTTGCAAGGTTTGCTCTTGCGCCGAAGAATTGCATTTCCTTGCCTACTCTCATAGAGGATACACAGCAGGCAATAGCGTAGTCGTCACCGTGAATAACACGCATCATATCGTCATTTTCGTACTGTATTGACGATGTTCTGATAGACATTTTAGCACAGTATTCCTTGAAATTTCTGGGCAGCTTCTTTGACCAGAGAACTGTCATGTTAGGCTCGGGTGCTGTTCCCAGATTATCGAGAGTGTGGAGATAACGGAAGCTTGTCTTTGTTACAAGGTGATGACCGTCAACGTCAACGCCGCCGATGGATTCTGTAATCCATGTGGGATCGCCTGAGAAAAGCTCGTTATATTCGGGGGTACGGGCAAATTTTACAATACGTAGCTTCATAATGAAGTGGTCGATAAGCTCCTGTGCCTGTTCTTCCGTAAGAATTCCTTTGTTGATATCACGCTGGAAATATATATCAAGGAATGTGGAGGTACGTCCCAGAGACATTGCCGCACCGTTCTGCTCCTTTACAGCGGCAAGATAACCGAAGTAAAGCCATTGTACAGCCTCTTTTGCTGTAGCGGCAGGGCGGGAAATATCGAATCCATAGATTCTGCCAAGCTCTTTCAGTTCTTCAAGGGCGCGCACCTGTTCTGCAAGTTCTTCGCGGAGACGGATATTCTTTGAAGTCATACGAACAAGTGAGGTATCAATCTGGTGCTTCTTATCGTTGATAAGCATATCAATACCATAGAGGGCAACACGTCTGTAATCGCCGATAATACGTCCTCTGCCATAAGCGTCAGGGAGACCTGTAATAATTGCGGATTTTCTTGCAAGTCTCATTTCGGGAGTATATGCGTCAAATACTCCCTGATTATGTGTTTTCCTGTATTTTGTGAATATTTTTACTATTTCAGGGTTTACTTCATAACCATACTGTGAGCAGGCATTCTGAGCCATGCGTATGCCGCCGAAAGGCTGAAGTGAACGTTTGAAAGGCTTGTCTGTCTGAAGTCCGACAATCTGTTCAAGATCTTTGTTGAGATAACCTGCATCGTGAGATGTGATAGTGGAAACAATATCTGTATCCATATCGAGAACTCCGCCGTTTTCACGCTCCATACGTGTAAGCTCCATAATTTGTTCCCAGAGCTGTTTTGTAGCGACAGTAGGGGGAGCAAGGAAGCTTTCATCGCCGTCATAGGCGGTATAATTCTTCTTTATAAAATCACGGACATTTACAGTTGAAGACCAGCGTCCCTGATTGAATCCATCCCATTCCTTTGGGTATTCGTTAATTAAATGAAGCATAGCATCAGTTCTCCTTTTTATATTATTAAGGCTTAATTACCTGATAACAATTAAATTATAACATATTGTTCTGTGTATGTCAATCTGAAAAAATATAAATATATATCGTATTATTTTGTGAACTTGTTAAAAAAAGATGCAGGAGAGTGCTCCTGCATAAGTTTTATTTTTTAGAATTTTTTGTTTTTTCGCCTGATTTGCTATTCTTAGTATTTTTCTCAGTATCTTTTTTCGTTTTAAAATTTAAAATTTTCTTCTGCTGATTGGTTTCAGCTTTTTCCTCAATCTGTTTTATGCCGCGACTGATTTCCTTTTTTTCAAGATGTTCAAATAAAAGCTTATATGCTGTTGCAGCGCAGGGAACACCAATGAGCATGCCCATGATTCCACCTAATCCACCGCCGACGGTTACTGCGGCAAGTACCCATATTCCCGGTAATCCAATGGAATCGCCCACAACTTTCGGGTATACTATATTTCCCTCAAGCTGCTGGAGTATAACGAGGAATATAATAAAAATCAGTGCCTGCATTGGATTTTCGGTACAGATTATGAATGCGCTTATACCTGCACCAAGAAATGCTCCTACAATTGGAATAAGTGCGGTAACACCAACAAGAACACCACTCATTGCCGCATATGGCAGTTGTAGTATTTTCATACCAATGAAGCAGAAACAGCCGAGAAGTATCGCTTCAAAAAACTGACCGATGAAAAAGCTTTTGAATGTATCGTTTGCTGTTTTGCATACTTTATTAACCTTATGATTGGTAGATTCCTTGAAAAGGATAGTCTGAAAACGGTTTGTATCCGAAAGCAGCTTATCCTTTCTTGCAAGGAGATATATAGCGAATATTATTGCAATAACTATATTTGTTATTGTGCCTGTAAGAGATCCGACTATACCAACTGCAGAGGATATAATTCCCATAACTCCTGTTTTAAGGAGTCCTGCGGCTTTTTCTGTAATACTTGCCCAATCCAGCGATTTTACATCGAATTCATTATAAAGTGCCATCGCTTCTTTTTGAATATCCGGATATTCTTCAAGCATTTTGAAAGCGTAGTTGCTTAACTTGTCGATAAGAGGCGGTATTTCCTCAAATATCAGCTTGAATGCGCTGATTAGCTCAGGAATTACGATTTTCAGTATGAGTGAAATCATTGCAAATACAATCAGAAATGAAAGTACTATACAGACAGGCCGTCGCACTTTCTTTATTCCCTTTGATGTAGTGTTGGGAAAGTAGCGCTTTTCAAGTCCGCTTAGAATGATATTGAAGATGTATGCAATAACAGCTCCAAGCAGCAGGGGATATACTGCGGCAAAGAGCACCCCGAGAAGCTTTGCGAAAAGCCCGAAATTCTTGATTACAAGGCAAACCGCAATTACGAGGAAGGCTATTATTATATAGCGTTTCAATTCCTTTTTTTCCATAAAAATCCTCCAATAAAAAATCTATACACAAATATTATACAATTTATATGTGTATTTAAAGTGTTGGAAGTGTAAATATATTAATAACAAGATAAATAATTTATATTATTCCGAAGATTCACACAATATTGACGAAAATTAGTTTTAATGGTATAATAAAAGCACGAAAACCGAAAGGAGGCAGTATATGGACAATGCAATTTACAGGATAGGCAGGGTTATAGTTGACAAAAGTCTCCACACCCAAAGCGGAAATGAGCTTTTTTTCAGCTACTTCGGAAACGATGTTACTTATTCTATCCGCCGTACTATTGATGATGAGGATTATCCAAGACTTGCTGAATGTATGGAAAAGGCAGAAGTGGGAGTTCCACAGCACACTGTTATCCGTATGAAAGGCATAAACGGTCAGCTTCGCTGGATTCTTGCAGCAGTGCGTGTGCTGGAAAACAGTACAGAGCCTATGTATATCATTGATTTCAGCGATGTTTTTTCCCTCAACCGTATTTCAGCGGAAAAAGAGCAGCTTATTTCGGAATACCGCTATATTATGAGCCTTTCCTCTGATATTGCCTTTGAATACAGCTTTGAAACCAGACGAATACGGATATATATGCAGGATTGCTGCCGAGAAAATATTCTTGTTGACGAGGAGCTCGAAAAATGGCGTGTCAGTTCTATTGAATCGGGTTGGATATTGTCTCGTTATATCGACACTTTCAACAGTCTTTGCCGCGATATAAAAAACGGAGTTTACCGCTTTGACTATGAGCTTGAATCCTCTATACTCACACAGGGCAAAACGAGGGAAATGTGTCTTTTTCGCGGAATTACACGATTCAACGATCCGAAAACCCGTAAAGTCAGCGGTCTTATATCTGTTGTGAGTTCACGACAAAAATCAAAGGATATAAATCTTGCCATTGAAGCGAACAGGGATTCGCTTTCGGGACTTCTCAGCAAGCGCGCTGTAACCTCATATGCTATGGAGCTTCTTGCGGAAAATCCGCGATGCAATGTGAACTTTGTAATACTTGATATTGACAATTTTACAGATATAAATGCCAATTACGGTCATCTTTTCGGTGACGAGGTGGTTTATACCGTTGCGGGAATTGTAAAAAACGAGCTTGGTACACGGGGAATTGCAGGACGAATCAGCGGAGGCGGCTTCCTTATAGTTATTGAAAATACCCGCGATGAAGAAGATTTACGAGGTATTCTTAGGGCTATCCGAACTAATACGGAGCTTTCGTTCAACGACCGTTTTGAAAATTTTCGTCTGACTTGTTCAATGGGAATTTCCACATATCCCAAAGACAGCAAGGATTACGATGAGCTGTTCATGCAGGCGGATAAAGCGCTGTATATCGCACAGCAAAAAGGACAGAACAGATACGTTATATACGACATAGAAAAACATGGTAAAGTTGAACGTGATATTGAAAATAAGATTGCGTATCTCAGCGGAAACAAGGATTCCAACGATAAGCTTACATTTGCCGCAAATCTTTCGGAAAGTCTGGTATACGGAAGAATCCCCGATATATCTGTACTTCTGGAGCAGATACGCTCCGCATTTGATATTGATGATATATGCGTATTTGCAGGAAATGACATGAGCCTTATACTCAGCTGCGGTAATGCCTCCAGCAGAAATGCGGCATATCTTCTTGAAAACAGCTATACGGAGCGTTTTTCTGGGGACGGTTTGTTTGCCATTGACAATGTAAACGAGCTGGAGGGGCGCGACGACAGGGCGTTTGAACAGCTTACTTCGGAGAATGTCGGTGGTGCGGTGCAGTATCTGATGACCGATGAAAGCATGATTAAGGGTGTGATTTCTTTCTGTTATATCGGCAGATTCAAAAAATGGGCGGTATCAGATATGAATTATTTTGCGATTCTTGGCAGGGTTATAACCTCTATACTTAAAAAGCAGGCGTTTATATAAGGGTACCATAATAAAATCCCCACAGCGATAAAAAATCGTTGTGGGGATAGTTTTTATCCGAACATTTTAGCAAATACCTCAGGGAAGCCGTAGCAGAGAGTGCACATAATAGCAGCTGCAAGGCAAAGACCAAGAAATATAGCAGGTACAGCCTTTTTTAGAGGGATCTTACGGAGTGAAGCTATAAGTGAGCCTGTCCATGCACCTGTTCCGGGAAGTGGAATACCTACAAAGAGAAGTAGGAAGATGAATTCGCCCTTTTCCATTGAGGAACTTTTGTTCATTGCCTTATCTTCAAGGTAAATGATGATTTTTGAAAGCAGGGGAACTTTATGCTTTTTAAGAAAATCAAAGATTTTATCAATAAACAGCAGAATAAATGGGATTGGCAGGATATTTCCAAGCATACACACCCATATAGCCTGAATCAGCTCCATATCGAGAACACGTGCGGCAATAATACCGCCTCTAAGCTCAATGATAGGCAGTATGGACACAAGAAAAGGGATAAGCCAGTCCGGAATTCCGTGCTCTGCCAGCCATGATGTCATTGTTTCGGTTATTCCACTCATTTTAAGTAATCCTTTCGGTAATAAATATTATCATCATTATTGCATATTTCAAGACAATAGTCAAGGATTTTCAGGAAATTTTCAGAATGTTTGATTTTTAGTACGAATTTTATAAATTGTCGGCGTTATCTTTGTTGAGAATATCCATAAATTCTTCCCCTGTGATTGTTTCTTTTTCAAGGAGAAATGCGGCGAGTTCGTGGAGTTTGTCGATATTGTCTTTGAGTATCTGAATGGCTTTCTGATGAGCTTTTCTTACGATATCATTAACCTCCGCATCGATTTTTGCGGCAGTTTCGGGAGAGCAGGCAAGGGCAGTATCGCCGCCCAGATACTGATTTGTAACGGTTTCAAGGGCAATCATATCAAATGTGTTGCTCATGCCGAAGCGTGTAACCATTGCTCTTGCGATTTTCGTTGCCTGTTCGATATCGTTGGAAGCACCGCTGGTACAGCTGTTGAAAACGAGCTCCTCTGCGGAACGTCCGCCTGCAAATGTGGCAATTCGCGCGAGGGCTTCTTCCTTTGTGAGCAGGAATTTTTCGTCCTCGTCAACCTGCATTGTATAGCCTAATGCGCCGCTGGTACGGGGGATTATAGTAATCTTGTGTACAGGAGCGGAGGATTTCTGCATAGCCGCAACAAGAGCGTGACCGATTTCGTGATATGCGATAATTTCCTTTTCTTTTTGGGAAATAACGGCGTTTTTACGCTGATATCCCGCAATTACAACCTCTACGCTTTCTTCAAGGTCGGATTGGCTTACAAGCTTTCTGCCGTCTCTTACAGCACGGAGAGCCGCCTCGTTGATGATATTGGCAAGCTCCGCACCTGATGCGCCTGCAGTAGCACGGGCAATAGCGTTATAGTCAATATTTTCCTCTGTCTTAACCTTTTTAGCGTGAACATTGAGTATAGCTTCTCTGCCTTTAAGGTCGGGCAGTTCTGCAGGAATACGTCTGTCAAAGCGTCCCGGACGCAGAAGCGCAGGGTCAAGGGATTCGGGGCGGTTTGTTGCCGCGAGGATTACAACACCCTTTTTGCCGTCGAAGCCGTCCATTTCAGTAAGCAGCTGATTAAGTGTCTGCTCACGCTCATCGTTGCCGCTGAAGTTGCCGTCACGCTTTTTACCGATAGTATCAACCTCGTCGATAAATACGATACAGGGAGCTTTTTCAGCCGCCTGTTTGAACAGGTCACGAACCTTAGCTGCACCCATACCGACGAACATCTCAACGAATTCCGAGCCGGAAATGGAGAAGAAAGGCACTTCTGCCTCACCTGCAACAGCCTGTGCAAGCAGGGTTTTACCAGTTCCGGGAGGTCCTACAAGAAGCGCGCCTTTTGGCAGATTTGCACCGATTTCAGCATATTTTTCAGGATTGTGCAGAAAATCTACAATTTCCACCAGTGCTTCTTTGGCTTCGTCCTGACCTGCAACATCGGCAAAGGTTTTGCCCGTCTGAGCCTTGACGTATATCTTGGCATTGCTTCTGCCGAAAGACATGGCATTTCCGCCCATACGCTTGCTCATGCCTTTCATCAGAATATTCCATACAACAATAAAGAATATTATAGGCAGAACCCAGCCGACGAGGAATTCAAGGAGTATATTCGTTTCCTCAAAGTTTTCAGTAAATACCACGTTTTCGTCCTTGTGGAGACGTTCTACAAGATTCGGGTCGTACATTCTTCCTGTTGAGTATACCTGCTTTTTTTCGTCGTTTTCTACTTTGAAACGGATTTCGTTATCCTCAACCTGAACGAGAGTGATTTCTCCCTCTTCAAGCTTATCAAGGAAGAAACTGTAATTAGTCTCCTCAATCTTAGGTTTTGTGAAAAAAGGCATAACCACCATATTCAGAAGCAGCGTCAGAACGATGCTTGAAATGATGAAAATGGTAATTTGCTTTGAAAAATTATTTTCGTTTTTCATTTTATGTATCTCCTTTATCATGGGTTGATAAAATTATAACATACTTTTGCGGAAATTTCAACAGGGAAATTGTGATATTTATGTCAGACAGGTGAAAAGTTTTAGAGGTTCCCAAAAATAAAATGCTCCCGAGAGTGATCGGGAGCAAGTAACATTCTAACAGATTAATTATTAATTAATGATTTGAGTAAAAATCAGGATTAATAAAAATAGTTGCGTACACCGTCACCATAGAAGCCGAAATATCCATGTCCGAATGATTCAGTTTCTGTGAAGTAAAGTGTAACAGCGTCTTTGACATCCTGAGTTACATAACCGGAATAATTTCCGAGATAAACATAGTTTGAAGAACCTGTAAACTGGTAAGGCTGTGTGAGAACGCCCAGAATTGTATTTGGATAAAGTGGGCTTTCAACGCGGTTCATAATAACCTCGACTACAAGAGCCTTGTCGTATGTACTAATCCAATTACAGCCTGCCTCATGAGCAACTGCATTACATAAAATGATGAACTCCTCGTCAGTGATTGGAAGTTCTACAGTTTCATCGGGGAGAACAGGAGTAACTGTCTCAACAGATTCTGTAGTTGTTTCTGGGGGAGCTTCTGTAGGGGCTTCAGTAACGGGCTCTGTATATGTAGGCGCCTGTGTGGGAGCCTCTGTAGGAGCTTCCGTAACAATAATTTCTGTTACAACAGCAGTGGTTGCTGATGTTGTAACAACTGTTGTGGTTGTGGTGGTAGTTGTGGAAGTGGTAGTTGAGGTTGTCTTTGTTGTTGTGGGTGCAGTTGATACTGTCGTAACTTTAGCAGTTGTAACTGCCTGAGTAGGTGTCTGAACATCCTGCTCATTTTTATTATCCTTATTATTTGGTTTTGCCAGGGCATTTGCTGAGTTCAGTGTTAAAGCAGGGAGCTCAGTGCGCATCTGGAAAACGGTCTTTGCAGAAGTAGTTGTGGTACCGATAGATACCTCATAAGTGTTTTTGCTCGTTGTGGTTATGGGTGTTGTTCTGATAGAAGTTACTGCAGCTACATTTGCCAATTCTTCGCTTTGGACTTCATAAATGTTTTGAACATCATTATTCGGAGCAACGGATTTAACGATCGGTGATGTAGCAACTACACCGAAAACGCCGCCGAAGATACAAGTAGAAACTCCTCCGATAATAAGCGCTGCAACTTTAGCTTTTCTCATCAACTCATCCTTTCCTCGAAAAGCATTCGTAATTATTTATACGGTCCGCGTGGGACTGTATCATTGACAGACGGGGGATATAACCCTCGCAATCAACTGTGATAATACTACCACATTTGGCTCAAGAAAGCAACAGTTTTAAAACTTTTTCCATTTTACAACCAAATAAAACCGACGGAAAATTTTTGAATTTGGTTAAAATGCTCATAAATTCTGTGAATATAAAATGAACACGGAATATAAATTAACACAAATTCGCCTATTTACCGAATGAAAGTGTTACGAATTGGTTACAATATTTTTCGGAAATATAATACGAACGGTATAATATAAATTCCGAATTGTATTATATAATTTCTATATACACGAATATTCGTGTAATCTGTAATATTACTACTATTTGTTGAATACCGAAAGTAATAAATATAATTTTCGATTTGTAATCACTTTGTTACAATTCGAACTCTCGAATAATTGGAAATTTGATTTTTTATTGGTCAATTTTCATAAATGGCAAATTTCCCGTCATTTTATGAAAAAACTGCTGTGAAATATCTTCACAGCAGTCGATTTTGCAGTTAAACATTTTAAAAATATCCCTCTCGAAATCAGATTCCCGGATTTTGATTCTGCTGATTTTTGTACTTTTTCTGCAGTCGTACATCGTCGCCTTTGAACTCGAGACAGGTGTACATGGTGATAATACGGGAGGCAACCTTGCCGCCGTAACGGGCGGAAAGGGCTGAGAAATCAAGATTTGTGCTGATAATTGTGGGCTTTTCCTTGACAAGTCGGCTGTTTATTATGTTGTAAACGGCAGAATTATAGAATTTCGATTCAAACTCTGTGCCTAAATCGTCGAGAATAAGCAAGTCCGTATCGGTTACAAGGTCAAGCATTTCCGTAGATTTTTCGTGGCTGAAATGTTCTTTTTCGATATCTCTCAGGATATTCATTGTGGAATCGTAAATTACGCTGTAGCCCTTCTGGAGCACCTCGTTGGCTATAGCAAGGGAAATATGAGTTTTTCCAAGACCTGTATTGCCGAAAATCAGTATGCTTTCGGAGTTTCTGCTGAACTGTGCAGCGTAATTTCGGGAATACTTCAATATTTTTTCCATAGCCTCATAATCACTTCCCTTGTAATAGCTGAGACTGAACGTGCTGAAATTTGAAAGGGTAAGCTGTGCTTTTTCGTTGAGCTTTGAAGTTGTAAGCTTTGCAAAAAGTTCGCTGAGACAAAAGCAGATGTTTCCTCCGATATAGCCTGTATCACTGCATTCAGAACAGGTATAGTGCATATCCAGATAATCCTCAGGATAGCCGTTTGCTGCAAGAAGCTGTTTGGCGACTTGCTGTGCGCCCAGATTATTCTGCTTTATCTGTTCGATTTTTCCGCTGATATCTCTGCCCTTAGCTTCGGTAATAATGCGGATAAGCTCCTTGCCGGTGTTGTAAAGAGCGTCGTTTATTTCCTTGATTTCAGGGATTTTTCCATTGATTTCGCGGATTCGCATATCATTTTCAGCCGTTGCCTTTGCTCTCCGCTGAGAGAGTATGGCATGGGCTCTGTCGAAAATTTCGCTGTCCAAAAACTCACCACCTTATATATTATTGATAAATATTTTATATTTATCGGCATTAAAGCCGTCGGAAGCGGCAGGGGAATCGTTACGTTTCTTTTTCTTGTATTCTTCCTCCGCATTTTTTACATCTTCGGGAGATTTAAAGCCGCTTTCTTTCCATGAAATAAGAATCTTGTTAATATACTCAAAAGAGACTTTGTTAATCTGCTCCACAGTTTTTTCATATGCACAGCGTAAAAGCTCTGTTGAAAAGCCTGCGGTCTGCCACTGGGAAATAAATTTCTGCTGATTCGTTGTAGGATTCTGACGCAGTTCAAAAATTCTCTTTATCTCGTTTGTATAAGTATGTGCGGAATTTAGTTTTTCGACCTCAGCGGTAGCGGTTTCAAGGGAATTTATCTCATTTTCTGCCCAGCCTGCCGCAATTCTTTCGATATAAGAAGCATTTGTTTTGTTTTTGTCAACGCAGTATCCTATTAATATAAGTATAACCTCTTTTTTCAGCCCGAGATAGTTATGCATCCAGATAAGTGAATTCTGCATAGAGGGATTCAATGTGCCAAGAAGTGTTTCTGCAATTGTGAAAAGCTCTGCAATATTATTATCGCTCTGGATTATAGCTGATATTTCTGACGGGTTTATATACGGTTTTTTTGTGTTTGGGGAAGTATTTGCAGAAGCTGCATTTGCCGCCGCAGTGCTTGCTGAATCAGTACTCTTTTCCGATACAGTTTCTACTGTTTTTTCAACAGGTTCAGGAGCTATCAGAATCTGCGGCTGTACAGGGGATATGCTTGCGATTTCAGATTCCTGAGAAATTACATTAACTTGTTTCCAGAACATAACAGCGTCAGTTACCTGAGATACGGGAACGCCTGTATTTACGGAAATTTCTTCGGATGTAACGGATTTTCCGCTGAATCTTAAAAGATACAGAAGTACCTTTATCTGAGCTTCGTCAGCAAGTTTGAGAAAATTATCCGCAACAATGCAAGGTACTCCAAACATAGTACCCCATATGCCGCTGTTGGCTTTGAAATCCAAAACAGTCCCTCCGTTCACAGTAAATTCAAAAATTAAGTCCAGAATTAATTATATCACATTTTAGAAAGTTTGTCACTATGTCATTTTAGACAATCAATGATATGTAATTTTGTCTATTTTTGAAAAGAAACAGCACCGCCGAAAAGCAATGCTGTAACTATACATATTAATATGTTTCCTCGTGAGCAATAATCTGCTCATAAGCTGATGTTGTATCAAGATAATTGAAAAGATAATTGAGCATAGCCGAATATGCTGAACCATTTAAATGAAGTCCGTCTCCGCCTGCATAATCCCAGCCAAGAGCCCCAGTGTTCAGGTCGCATAAAACGTCGTGAGTGCTGAAATACATAACCTGTGAGGACTGCATGTCATTAATCACCCATTCAAGAGAGCTGTTATACTCTCTGATTCTGTCGTTGGTAGTATAATAATTTCCGTCAGAAACGGGAGTTATACTTCCCACCACAATAGTAGCTGTGGGAACTCTTGCAAGGATTTCTTCTGCAATCCAGCGGACATTCCATGCATAATCATCAGCAGTGTAGGTGTAAATATCGTTCATGCCTACAGATATATAATAAAGAGGGGAGTAAACATATCCTGCGGCATCGTAAACGCCCATAGCGCCTCCGCCTAAATCAAAGGTGTAATTATTCATATTCCACACAGCAAGGGATTCGGCGGCAATATTGTGCTGATAGGGGATATAGCCGTATGCATTGAATCCGTAGGCTATGGAATCGCCGATAATAACAAGTCTGTCCTGATAGAAGGTGCTGTTGGGGGATTCTCCTGCGGAAATATAGCTATAGGAGGATGTTGTATACTCCGTATCGTTGTCTTGATTTTCAGCTTCTGTTGTAGTGGTAGTTGTTTCTGTTGTAGTCGTGACCGTAGTTGTTACGGTTGTGGTTGTAACAGTTGTTGTGGTAGTAGTTGTAGTCGTAGTAGTTGTTGTAGTTGATGCCGCATACCGCAAAGCCGTAATTTTATGAGATACGACAGGTTCACTTTTTTCGGGCTGTACAAGGGAATCGGCTGTCAGAAATACAATGAAGATTGCAGACAATATGGCAAAGGTCGGAAATACAGGATTTCCGAAGAATTGCGTTATAAAATTTTTCAGATATCGCAGCATTAAAATCCCTTTCTTTCTAAAAAAAATCCCGCAGATTAAAAATCAAGCGGGATTGGAGCTGATGATCGGACTTGAACCGACGACCTACGCCTTACCAAGGCGTTGCGCTACCGACTGTGCCACATCAGCATCAACATTAAATATTATACAACATCTGTAATTAATTGTCAATAGGGAGGTATATATTTTTATGATTTAATTAAAAAATCCCTTGACATTTTTTGTGGGATATGTTATCATATAGAAAACGGTGAACGAATAAAACCTGTGGAAATATGCCTGTTCAGAGAGCTTTCGGTAGGTGTGAGAAAGACGGTATCACAGAGAATTACATTCGGGAGTTTCCCTGTTGAAACAAAGTAGGCAGGGGCGGTTGGGCGCGTTATAGCCTTTGAGGTCGGGAGTTTTCCCGATAAACCGAGGTGGTACCACGAGTAATTTCGTCCTCGTACAGTTTTTGCTGTACGGGGATTTTTGTTTGTTTAGGATAAGCGGTGAATATATGAAAACAGTACCTGCAAAAACTATTCTTCAAAAGAATAAAACATCGGAATGGTTCGGCAATGACTATAATATGAATCTCTATCGCGGCTGTTGTCACGGCTGTATTTACTGCGACAGCCGTTCCGAGTGCTATCATGTTGAGGATTTTGATACAGTCCACGCAAAAGAAAACGCACTGGAAATTTTACGCGATGAACTGCGGCGAAAAATCAGATCGGGAATTATCGGTACGGGAGCAATGAGCGACCCGTATAATCCTTTTGAAAAGACAGAACTGCTTACACGTCACTCATTGGAGTTGATTTCTGCTTACGGTTTCGGTTTAACGGTAATCACCAAAAGCGACCTTATAACACGGGATATTGATGTGTATAAGGAAATTGCGGAAAATTCCCCTGTGCTGTGCAAAATGACAATTACTACTGCTGACGATGATTTGTGCAGGATAATTGAGCCGAATGTTTCTGTTGCATCGGAGCGATTTGAGGCTCTGGCGAAAATGTCTGACAGCGGACTTTTCACGGGAATAACTCTTATGCCTGTTTTGCCCTTTATTGAGGACAGCGTGGAAAACATCAGAAATATTGTCCGTACTGCATATCAATGTGGAGTTCGGTGTATATACCCCTTTTTCGGGGTAACTCTGCGGACAAATCAGCGTGAGCATTTTCTCAATGAACTGGACAAGCGGTTCCCCGACAGCAATCTCCGACAGCAGTATATAAGCTATTACGGAAATAGATACGAATGTGCAAGTCCGAATATGAAAAAGCTGTGGAAAGTATTTACCGAGGACTGCGACAGATACGGGATAATCTACAATATGAAAAGCATTATTTCCGCCTATAAAATGGGATATGGAGATAATCAGCTTTCGTTTTTCTGAGAGGTGATAACATGAACTCAAAACCCACGATGATAGCGGTTTTTATCGGTCTTATTATCTTTGCACCATTAATGTTCTATCTCAAAGATATTCCTATAATTTATGCTTTTATACTTACAGCCATTGTTGGTTTATTCTTTATATTTGCATCTATAAAAGAAAAAAAGGATGACAAAAAAGCTCAATTACTCAAGAACCGCATTATAGATGAAAGCTATTTTAATAGTGCAGAATGGCGTGAGAAGTATTTAAGCCATGTTACAGAAGATTTTTTTGAAATGCCAAATAAAAAAGGTATGAAAGCAGATTTAACAAAGCGTTATCACAAAATGGTATCAATTCCCTTTATGCTTTTGGGAATTTTAATGATAGTTGGTTCCTGTTGTGTTTTCTTTGTTGAATTTGAATTTACAAATATTTTTTACTTTATCTTCGGCTTGCTGATTGGTTTATTTCTTCTGTATTCATTTGGAATAAAATATATTATTACCGTTCCATTGAGAAACTTCTATAAAAATAACCCTGATTGCAGTGATATTGAATTTTCCTATGTATCGGGAAAAATCCTTTCAAATAAAGATTACCGCAATGGAAAGGGAATAAATATTGGCGGAAAATATACTGTTATTTACAACAAAGATGCAGTATATGCAATTGATAATAATCAGATAACAAATGTTTCAAGAACTGTCATAAGATTAAAAAATTACATGGACAGTATTTATGCAGGAGAGCAATACAAGTTCAAGCTGAATATAACAGCTGATATGGCATACTCAGTTGAACTTGACTCATATCAGGTTGAAGCGGCACTTTCCGAATTAAGAGCATTGGCAGGAAATGCCGACAAAACAGCGTACAAGGAAAAAATTGAAAATGAGATAGTAGTTTGAGGAGCTGATACTATGAAAATTCTTGTAACAGGCGGAACAGTATTTGTAAGCCGATACACAGCGGAATATTTTGTGCAAAAAGGACACGAGGTGTATGTTCTCAACAGAAACAGCCGTCCTCAATCCAAGGGTGTGCATCTTATTGAAGCTGACCGTCACCAACTGGGCGATAAGCTGAAAAATATCCCCTTTGACCTTGTTGTTGATGTTACTTCATATAATAAGGACGATGTAAGGGATTTATTAAACGCTCTTGGTGATTTCGGCGAATATATTATGATTAGTTCAAGTGCGGTTTACCCCGAAACTCTCCCACAGCCATTCAAAGAAGATATGAAAACAGGCTATAACATTCATTGGGAGGCTTACGGCACAAATAAAATTGAAGCGGAAGAATATCTCCTTGAAAATCTGCCGAAAGCTTACATAATCCGTCCCCCATATCTCTACGGCAAAATGAATAATCTTTACCGTGAGGCATTTGTTTTTGAGTGTGCAGAAAAAAATCTCCCCTTTTATATGCCAAAAGACGGCTCACTTAAACTCCAATTTTTTGATGTTGAGGATTTGTGCAGGCTTATTGAGGCTATTGTAGAAAAAAAGCCCGATTATCACGTTATAAATTCGGGTAATGTACAGGCGACAGATGCGGCTGAATGGGTAAAGCTTTGTTATGGTATACTGGGAAAAACTGCGGATATACGCTATGTTTCGGCTGAATACGAACAGCGGCAGTATTTCCCTTTCAGAGATTATGAATATTATCTTGATGTTACAAGACAAACAGAATTACTCACCGATTTGAAGCCCCTTGAAATCGGCTTGAAAGAATCATATGAGTGGTTTAAAAACAATAGTGAACTGATAGTCCGCAAGGATTATTTCAGATATATTGAGGAAAATTTTTAATGAGAATTTTTGAAAGGCGGTGATATCCGTGAAATCTGCAATAGATTTCATCGCATATGTTTCACTTTTGTAAGATTATTTATGAAAGTGAGGTAATTTAAATGATTAGAAAAGCAAAAATGTCCGATATTCCACAGCTTGCTGAAATTCACAGACAACTGCATAGTATTCATTGTGAAATCAGAAGTGATTACTATAAAATGCCTGATATTGATTTCTTTGAAAAGCAAATGAAAAAATTTATGGAAAATGAAGAACTGACGGTTTTTGTCTATGATAATAATTCCGAAATTATGGGATACGCAATTATCCTTTATGTAGAAATGACTGAACCTCTTAATTGTCCTTTCAGAAAATGCCTTATAGAGCAGTTTGCTGTCAATGAAAAATTCAGGCGAAAAGGCATTGGCAAAAAGCTTATGAATTACGTTAAAAAGCTTGCCGCTGAAAATAATTGTCAGTCGGTTGAGCTTGGAGTGTGGTGCGAAAACTATAACGCAGTTGAATTTTACTCAGAAATGGGATTTGTTCCACGCACATATAAAATGGAAATGAAAATAATGTAAAAGGAGGATAACAATGACATTTGACGCTTTAAATGATTTGCTTATATCTTATGAGCAAACTAAAATTGAGATGTTATTTGATTTTGACATATATTTCAACGAGCTTTTTCATAGCTATTTTAATGAATATGATATTGAGAATATACCAATGTATGTTCTTGGATTTATGGAAATAGATAATTGGCAGGGAATGGCACAAAGATGTGGAGTATGGCAATACTATGAAAGCCGTTCTTATGAACCGAAAAAGCTTGAAGCGGTTATTAATCTGCTTGAAAATCAAGGTGAAGAAGAATTTGTAAATGTATTTGCAAGCGGAATACATGATTATGCTAATTCGGAATATGAAGAAAATTTCAATTACCCTGTTGAATGGTTAGAGCAATCAAATTCTATAGATAATTGGATATATGAAAATGAAAGAAAAATCTATCAACTGAAACGTAAGCTTATCATTTCTAATAAGGATGAAATATTAAAGCTTTCTGAATAAATTTTTAAAGGAGAATAAAAATTATGACTACTTTTGAAGAACTCAGACGCAGAGGTCTGCTTGCACAGCTGACCGACGAAAAGGAAATCGAGGAGCTTGTAAACGCAGGAAAGGCAACTTTCTACATTGGCTTCGATCCCACAGCAGATTCCCTCCACGTAGGTCACTTCATGGCACTTTGCCTTATGAAGCGTCTGCAAATGGCAGGCAATAAGCCTATCGTTCTTATCGGCGGCGGTACAGCTATGATTGGCGACCCCTCAGGCAAGACAGATATGAGAAAGATGATGACACCCGAAACAATTCAGCACAATGTTGACTGTTTCAAGAAGCAGATGAGCCGTTTTATCGACTTTTCCGAGGATAAGGCAATTGTCGTAAATAACGCTGACTGGCTTATGAATCTCAATTACGTTGAACTTCTCCGTGATGTTGGCGCACATTTCAGCGTAAACCGTATGCTCTCCCACGAGTGCTACAAGCAGAGAATGGAGAGAGGTCTTACTTTCCTTGAATTCAACTATATGATTATGCAGAGTTACGACTTTATGGAGCTCTTCCAGAAGTACGGCTGTAATATGCAGTTCGGCGGCGATGACCAGTGGGCAAATATGCTTGGCGGTACAGAGCTTATCCGCCGTAAGCTTGGCAAGGACGCATACGCTATGACAATCACACTTCTCCTCAACTCCGAGGGCAAGAAAATGGGTAAGACAGAAAAGGGTGCAGTATGGCTTGACCCTGAAAAGACAACACCTTACGAGTTCTTCCAGTACTGGAGAAATGTTGCTGACGCTGACGTTATCAAGTGCCTCAAGATGCTTACATTTGTTCCCGTTGAGGAAATCGAGGAAATGGAAAAGACAATGGAGGGCGCACAGTTCAATGCTGCAAAGGAACTCCTTGCATACGAACTTACAAAGCTTGTACACGGCGAGGAAGAGGCTGAAAAGGCTAAGGCAGCAGCAAAGGCACTTTTCGGCGGCGGCGGAAATGATGAGAATATGCCCACAGTTGAGATAGATTCCGCAGAGCTTACAGAGGGCGCAATGGGACTTCTCACACTTGTTGTAAAGGCTGGACTTGCTCCCTCAATTTCAGAGGCAAGACGACTTGTACAGCAGGGCGGAATCACAGTAAACGACGAAAAGATGACTGACGGAAAGGCACAGATTAAGCTTGAGGGCGATGTAATAATCCGTAAGGGTAAAAAGGCATTCAAGAAGATAGTTGTAAAATAAATTGTTATTTGAGCCATTAGCTATAAAAGTTGGGATTCTAAAGGGCGAAGCCCTTTAGCAGAGTCCAGAGACAGCGTCTCTGGCAGGGTGTGGGACAGCGTCCCACATAGTGTTCAAGCGCTCTGCAAGAGAGAGCGTCCCCTTAAAAATTATCTTATTGTAACTTTTTCGATAGACTGGGGCGGTCATTAATCTGACCGCCTTTTTTCTTGTAAAATATATTACACAATGATATAATCCGAGCTCGCATAGCCTATAATATTATTATAAGATATAACATACCAGCCGGGCAGACTTCCTGTAATCAGAACAGCAGCATTGTCAGGAATTTTACCGATAATTGCACCGTCAAGAGAGGGATAACTGCGGATATTCAGATTGCTTCCGTTGGTGTTCACCATACCGTAAAAGACAGGCACAGGATGAATAAAAGGGATTCCGAAATAATCGCAGAGAGAACGGACAAGATTTTCCGCTATGGCTTCAAGATTATTTTTCAGCCACGCTTCATCGGCGAAATTATCATGATATCCCAGTTCGCAAAGGACAGCTACAGCCTTTGTACGTAGAACCTCACCCAAGCTGTTTGTGGGGACAGCCCGTGATTTTTCGGGCAGGGGATATATGGCTTTCAGATTATTGGCGATAATATTTGCAAGTCTTTCGCTGTCGGCGCTTTGCGGCGCAAAGTATATGTCGATTCCCCTTATACGTCCCGAGAGGCTTTCGGGAGCTGCATTTGAATGTAAGGCAAGATGAACATCATAATAATTTGCATTGGAATCTGAAATTGCTCCCTGAACGTTTCTGTCGGGGTCATTCCGCACGAATCCGATACCGCTTGAACGGAGATAAGGCTCCATTCTGTCAGCAAGCAGATTCATGTAAAGTTCTTCATTTCCCTCTGTAGCGTACTTATTCCACTCCTGCGTAGAGGGACTTAAGAATATTTTAGGCATAATTCTTCTCCTTTGAAATTTATTTCTTTATTATTATATGCAAAAGATGAGGAATTTGTTTATTTATAACATGAGGAATTTGTTTATTTATAACACTGCTTGACTTCCAAAAGCTTATATGTTATAATATGTAATAATGATAATTAATAAGGAGAATAATTATGGATGCAGGAAATATTTATCAATTGGAAATACTTCGCGGAAGAATTACGTCTATAATTGGCAGAGGAGTTGCTGCTGTTCTGTTGGGATTACTTATGAAAGCAACACATCCGCTGATATTTATGGTATTTTACATTCTGGTTTCATGGGTCTGGATATTTGTTAAAGCAACAAGAAACTGGATTATTGGAATAGTTGCTGCAGTTGTTGCAATTTATGTTATAAGCGGCTATATTTCTGAACAACCTGAAACTAAGGGGACAATCCTTGCAATTATATTTCTTTTTGGTCTGATTATTTATGATATTATCAATATAATACGGTATATATCTTTAAAGGGAAGAATGACAAAAGAGGAAATTGAAGCACGTCGTATGTCTAAGTAAATACATTGGGGAATTTATGAACAACAATAAGGGTAAAAAAATCGGCACGGAAAAATATTCCGCGCCGATTTTTTGCTTATAGGCAGTAATTAGCAGCCACAGCCGCAGCCGCAATCGCTGTTGTTGTTAGCACAACCGCAGCTGTTGTTGTTATTACCGCATCCGCAGAAAATAACGAAGATGAGGATGAGAAGGATGATCATGCAGCTGTTGCCGCCAAAACAAGAATTACACATAATAAATATCTCCTTTGGAAGATGTATTTGAACCGCTTTGTTTGCGTTTCATAGTACATAATATGCCACAGCGAAAAATGTGTTACAGATTTTGAGAAAACTTTTTCGGTAATTTTTTATTTCGACTGTTATCGCGCGGTATTCGTGGCATAATATAGTAACAGAAAAAAGTAACGGAGGAGACAATATGATAAACACAGATAATTTTACATCTAAATCGGCTGATATTATTGACGGAGCAGTTGAAGTAGCATCAGAGCTTGGGCACACCTATGTAGGCAGTGAGCACATTGTACTTTCAATCACAGGAGACGGCACAACAACAGCCGCACAGATTCTCATGGACGGCGGCATAGCCTACGATGACCTGCGCCGTGAGGTAATAGCACTGGTGGGGCAGGGAACACCGTCAGTCCTCAGTCAGCGCTACTTTACAACTGCCGCAAGACGTATTCTTGAAAATGCCTATAATATTGCACTCAGTGACAAGAAAAAGCAGGCAGCTCCTGAGCATATCCTTGCGGCAATTGTCAGCGAATCCTCATGCAGTGCCTGCACCGTTATAAAAAAGGCAGGAGGAAGCATGACAGATATATGTGCAGGACTTGAAATAATATCTTCCGCCAAAACAAGAGGGGAACTCTACGAAGCTATAAAGCCAAAGGTATCACATCTGCCGAATCTTTTCCGCTATGGCAGGAATCTTACAGATATTTCACTTATAAAAAAACATGACCCACTTATAGGCAGAATCAAAGAGGTAGAGCGAGTATTGCAGGTGCTTTCAAGGCGAGTGAAAAATAATCCATGTCTTATTGGTGAGGCAGGAGTAGGCAAAACGGCAATAGTTGAGGGAGTTGCAGAGCTTTTTGTACGGAATCTTGTACCTGATTCCCTGAAAAACAAATTTATATTCTCTCTGGATTTCATATCACTGCTGTCGGGAGCGAAATATCGCGGCGATTTTGAGGAGCGCGTAAAGGCTTGTATCGACGAGGCTGTAAATGCAGGGAACATTATTCTGTTTATTGATGAGCTCCACACAATTGTGGGCGCAGGAGCGGCAGAGGGAGCTATCGACGCGGCAAATATAATGAAACCAATGCTTGCACGTGGCGAATTGCAGATAATCGGAGCAACAACATTTGAGGAATACAGCAAATCCATTGAAAAGGATTCAGCCTTAGAACGCCGCTTCCAGCCTGTACAGGTAAATGAACCTGCGGCTGAGGAGTGCATTGAGATGATTCGGGGCTTGAAAAATCGATATGAAAGCTATCACGGAGTTGAGATACCCGATGATATGATTGAGCTGTCGGTGAATATGGCAATACGTTATGTAAGCGACAGATTTCTTCCCGATAAGGCTATTGACGTAATTGACGAAGCCTGTGCCTGCGCAAAAATACGCTGTAATTCCGGGATAAGACGGACGGATTCGGAGTATATCGACATGAGAGGAAAAGAATGTAGTCTTAACAATATCGGCAGACTTTTAGGCAATGACGAAGAAAAAATTCTTTGTGCTGAGGATATTTTATCGGTGATATCAATGAAAACAGGAATCCCCCTTAATAAGATAACAGCTGAGGAGGGTGCACAGCTTGGATTTCTCGAAAAAACTCTATCGGAGCGTGTTATAGGTCATAATTATGCCGTAAAAAAGGTTACAAATGCGGTATGCCGTTCACGGTCAGGGCTTGGAGAGGGCGGAAAGCCTGCGGCATCATTTCTTTTTGCAGGGCCGTCGGGAGTGGGAAAAACGGAGCTTGCAAGAGCATTGGCAGACTGTCTTTTCGGCTCAGAGAAAAATCTCATACGAATTGATATGTCGGAATATATGGAAAAACATTCCGTATCAAAACTTATCGGCGCGCCTCCCGGATATGCGGGATATGACGACAAAAACGGAAGTCTCTGCGATAGGATAAGGCGGAATCCCTATTCCCTTGTGCTTTTTGACGAGATTGAAAAAGCCGACCCTGATGTGCTTAATATAATGCTCCAGATTCTTGATTATGGCACACTTACGGATTCCACAATGCGAAAGGTAAGCTTCCGCAACTGCCTTATAATAATGACATCAAACGTAGGCGCGGAGTTTTCGGGGAAAAGCGGTCTTGGCTTCGGAGCAGACAGCGGCGAGAGGGAGAATCGCGTGCTTGAAGCTGTAAAATCGCGGTTTACACCCGAATTTACGGGACGAATTGACGAAATAATCGTGTTCAGAAGTCTTGAACGTGACGATTTGATGAAGATAAGCGAAAAGGCGCTGGACAATTTACGGATACGTGCGGAGGCTCTTGGAATTGGCATAAGCTATGGCAGTGATGTAGTTGAAGCAGTGGCGGCGGCAAAGGAAACGGACAAATACGGAGCGCGGCCGATAAAGCGCAGAGTGACGGATTTAATTGAGAATGAGCTGGCTAAAATGATAATCGGCTCTGCGGTACAACGCGGAGAAAATGTAAAAATTGAAGCGCAGAACGGCAATATAAGAATAACAAAAAGCGTAGTAGTGTAATATATGGGATTCTAAATTTAGCAGCAGTTCGACGAAAAAGTATGACGTAGGGGTCGATGCCTACATCGACCCAGGCTGATGTAGGGGCTGCCTTTGGCAGTCCGCAAACCGATTTATAAATAACGAAAAAAGGCGGTCAGAAAATTGACCGCCAGAGTGTGTTGAAAAACTTGAATTTCGTTCCGAAATTTCGGGCGGATAATATCCGCCCCTACGCAGAATAACGTAAAATAGCCGTTTTGTAGGGACACGGCGTGCCGTGTCCATTATGCAATACACCTTTTCTACAGACTGAGGCGGTCAGAAAATTGACCGCCCAGTATATCACATATTCATAAACTTCAAAATCTCATCAAGATGTTCCCGAGCCGTATTTCTGCCGATTCTGTAAACCTCCAGAAGCTTATCCTGATTATGCTCAACATGGCCTACAGGCAGAGTAACAGGGGGAGCAATAACAAAAGCCTTTCCCTGTTTTTCGGACTTGCAAATATGTCTCAGCTGTTCGTTGTACATTTTAGGGCGATTGACGTATGTTCCCACAAGATTGGGATATTTCTTGTACATCTTTTTAACAAGGGATACGCTCCTGCTTGCAGTTTTCTCATAGTCACGGGGCTGTGTAAGTATAACAATATTTTTGTCGTAGCCGTTATTCTCCATAAATCTAAGTGGAATAGAATCTGAAATACCGCCGTCAAGGAATTTTCTGCCGTCGATTTCCACAATTTTAGCGGCAAGAGGCATAGAAGCGGAAGCGCGAATCCATTCAAGTCCCTCTGAATTTATGGTATTTAGCCGTTTGTATACAGGTCTGCCGGATTCCACATCAGTGCAGACTGCATAAAATTCCATTGGATTGCTGTTGTAAGCGTCATAGTCGAATATATCAAGCTTATCGGGGAGTGTATGGTAGCAGAATTCACCGCCGAACATATCACCGGTTTTAATAAGTGAACGAACGCTGCAATACCGCTTATCCCTGCAAAAGCGCAGATTATAGCGGATAGCCCTGCCGCGCTGTCGTGATTTGTAATTGCAGCCGAAACAAGCGCCGGCGGAAACACCCACAGCACCGTCAAATTCTATACCGTTTTCCATTAGTACATCGGTAACGCCGGCGGTAAAAAGCCCGCGCATAGCGCCGCCCTCCATAACAAGACCGTATTTCATATACATATTCCTCCACAATTGATATCATAATTATAATACTTTTTCAAAAAAATGTCAAGGATTCTGTATTTCAGATGATTTGTAAAAAATAAATTATCATAGATTTTCAACAAACAAAAATGTTTATAACTATGCGCGTGTTGTATGAAAAACACTGTTGATAAATGTGCATATATCCAAACTTTTCAAAAATTTTTCAAAATGCAACGTTTTTCCGTTGCAAAAAGGCTCATTTGAGACTATTTATGGGAGGGGTTTTATATTTCAGAAGCTTCAATGTAATGAAAATTAATAAAATTACACTTGATTTTATGGGCGAATCAGGTTATAATTAAGTTATCATTATATTTAGGGAACCTCTAAAAATCTCCCTCACGGCTGAATTTCTATGACAAAAATCATTTGCTGCGTTGCCAAACCTTGTAATACATCAAGTATTACTGCGGCTTGTCGCCTTGGAGCTGATATTTGTCATGTACGAAATTCCGCGCGTGTTCCGGTTTTTAGAGAACCCCTTTAAGGATTGAGAGTATGAAAAAAATAATTTTATTAACAGCAGCGGCAGGCTGTCTGACCTCTCTATCTGCCTGCGGAGGAAAGACCTCTCAGGTAACTGCTCCCGACGGTACTCTCGATAAGTGTACCCTGCGGTTTTCGTGGTGGGGAGGAGATGACCGCCACGAAGCTACCCTTGATGCAATTGAGCTGTGGAATAAACGGAATCCCGATATCACTATTGAAGCGGAATACGGCGGCTGGGACGGCTGGACGGAAAAAGTCACAACTCAGCTAAGCGGCGGCACAGAGCCCGATATCATGCAGATTAACTATGATTGGCTCGTCTCTTTTTCTCAGGACGGCAAAGGCTTTTATGACCTCTCTCAGCTTGGGGAGCGTATCGACCTCAGCCAATATGACAGAGAAATTCTACAATTCGGCGAGGTGAACGGAATTCTCAACGGTATCACAGTATCCGTCAGCGGCAGAGGACTTTTCTACAATTCCGATACATATAAGCAAATCGGCGCGGAATATCCGCATACATGGTCGGATTTACTTGCACTTGGAGAAAAATTCGGAAGTGAGGGTTTTTATCCTCTTGACCTTGATGCGCAGTCAGGCGGCACAGCGTGGTATCTGGCAGTTGTATATATCCAGCAGCAAACGGGCAGGCAGTTCATCACCCTTGACGGAGAACTTGGCTTCACAGAGGTGGATATCAAGGCGGCACTGGACTTCTACAAAGAACTGGAGGACAACCATGTAATTCGTACCGTAGATACACGAACAGACGAGGACGGAACAGCGGCGCTTTATCAGTCTCCCGAATTTATCAACGGACGTATCGCAGGAGTTCTGGAGTGGGGCAGTTCAGTTGGCAAATACGAAATGTCTCTTTCAGAGGGAAAGCTTGAAGCAGGACCGTTATTATCCGATGACAGCGGAAATAATACAGGCTGGATGATTAAGCCCTCTCTGCTTTACGCTATATCGGCGAATACTCAATATCCTGATGAAGCTGCGGAATTTATGAATTTTATGCTCAGTGACGGGGAAGCGGCAAAGCTGCTGGGAACTTCAAGAGGAATCCCTGCATCTAAAACTGCTGAAAAAAGCCTTGAAGAAAGTGGACTTCTCACAGGTCTTGCTCAAGAAAACGATGAGCTTCTTGAACAGCTTGACACCATGACTATAAGTCCATATATGGAGCTTGCACAGATGAAAGGCTTTTATAATACGGCAATTGAAAAAATTTCCTATAATGCAGTCGATACAGCAGATGCCGCCCACGAGATGTATGTCTCGATTATTGATTATCTGGAGAGAATAAAAAAATGAAGAAAAATTACCGCAATCCCATAGGAGTAAAAAAATACACGGGATTACTGCTGATAATGCCCTTTATTATCGGATTTATAGTATTTACGGCATATCCCTTTATATCCTCGTTTCTATTGGGATTGACGGACTATAACGGTATAAGGCAGATGAATTTCATCGGTGCTGAGAATTATACACGTATGCTTACCGACAGCGGATTCCATAACGCCGCATTGGTAACGCTGAAATACACAGTAATACTTGTACCGCTGAAACTGCTTTTTTCACTGCTGACAGCTCTGATAATGAATCTGGAGATACGCGGAATTGGCATATATCGCACAATTTTCTACATACCCTCCATACTCGGCTCAAATCTTGCGATTGTTATTATGTGGCAGTTTCTGTTCACCTCAGAGGGACTGGCAAATCAGCTTTTGGAAGCTGTCGGACTTGCCCCTGTAGGCTGGTACGGCGATTCTGCGGCATCTATGGGGATAATTATCCTGCTGAGATTGTGGGAATTCGGCTCTACCATGATAATTTTTCTAAATGCTCTCCGTGATATCCCAAAGGAGTATTACGAGGCGGCAAAAGTTGACGGCTGCGGTAGGATAAGAGGATTTTTCGCAATCACCCTGCCCTTGCTGAAAAATGTCATTTTCCTTAACCTTGTATTGCAGATTATTGCCGCAATGCAGGAGTTCAACGCGCCCTATATGATAACAGCAGGCGGACCGCTGAAAAGCACCTACACACTGGGCATGCTCATATACGACGAAATGTTCAAATATCACAATGTAGGCTATGCCAATGGGCTTTCGTGGGTAATGTTTATGATGATAGCTGTTATTGTCGGGATTATGTCAAAGCTCACAGGACGATTCAGGGAGGAAGCATGAAGAAAACGTGTATTTATATCCTCCTGACAATTGGCGGTATAATTATGATTTATCCGCTTTTGTGGCTTGTGGGAGCAAGCTTCAAATCAAACGATGAAATTTTCACATCATGGTGGTTTATTCCCGAAAGCCTCGATTTTTCAGTATACAAAAGGGCATGGCAAACGGTTACTGATTACAGCATGGGACATTATTTTTTCAATACTTTTGCAATAATAATCCCCAAAACGTTTTTTGCCGTCGTATCCTCTGTGCTTACGGCATATGGCTTTGCAAGGTTTGATTTTCCACTGAAAAAGCTATTTTATATGCTTTTTATGGGCTCTATGTTCATGCCTGCAATTGTGACAATAATGCCTATGTATCTCATGTGGAGCAGGCTGGGAGCTCTTGATACCTACATACCACTGACAATTCCTGCATTATTTGCTGTTGAGGGAAGCTTTGTATTCATGCTGATTCAATTTTTCAAGGGAATACCAAAGGAATATGACGAGGCGGCAAGAATCGACGGGTGCAATTCAATACAGATACTTGTGCATATCCTTATGCCATGTATACAGCCTGTTATTGTGTCTATTTCTGTATTCACGTTTTTGTGGACGATGAACGATTTCCTGACTCCGCTGATTATGATAAGCTCCATTGAGAAATATCCCTTATCGCTGATACTTCGGTTATCTGCGGACAGCACAGGAAACGGCTATGAACAGTGCAAGATTCTGGCTATGTCTGTAATCGGACTTATACCCTCTATAACAGTTTTTGCACTGGCACAGAAAAAATTTATAAGCGGTATTACCGCAGGAGGTTTGTCGGGATGACGGACAAAACCCTTATTGAGCAGACGGCTCGGAAATATATAGAAAAGCTTGTGCTGACATCCAAGCCAATGCGCCCGAAATGGAACAGGGAGAATTATATATTCCGCAAGCAGTCTAAATGGAATTATATGGATAGCTGCATGATTCGTGCATTGCTTATGTTCGGTAATGAGAATTATAATAAATACGCTGTTGAATTTACAGACAGCTATGTTGAGGAGGACGGCAGAATTCCAACGATGAACGTCCTTGACTATAATCTTGACAACGTCTGCGGCGGTGTCAATTTAATAAAGCTTTATGAACTGACAGGAAATGAGCGATATCGCCTTGCCTATGAGCGAATTTACAACGAACAGCTGATGAATCATCCTCGCCTGAAATGCGGAAGTTTCTGGCACAAGGCGATATATCCAAATCAGATGTGGCTTGACGGGGCATACATGGTTTTGCCGTTTATGGCGATGTACGGCAGAATAAAAAATGACAAGAGTATAATATGCGATGCTATAAACCAAGCGATGAATATACGTAATATTATGCATGACAACCAAACAGGACTATATTATCATGGCTATGACGAAACCAAAAACATGTTTTGGGCTGATAAGGAAACGGGATTATCTTCGCAGTTCTGGCTTCGCTCTAACGGCTGGCTTTGCGCAGGTCTGGCTGATTTGTACGAGATTACGGAAGATAAAAAAGTGGGCGCAATGCTGAGGGAGCATATAAATTCTCTCAGCCGATATCTCACTGAGGAGGGAATGTTGTTACAGCTTCCTGCAAGAAGTGAGCTTGCAGGAAATTATCCCGAAACAAGCGGAACTCTCCTTTATGCCTACAGTACGATGAAAGGCTATAGCCTTGGTGCTGTTGATGAATCCGCTGCTGAAAACGGCGAAAGAGCGTTATTGACAGTAACAGAAAAATATATTGACAGAAGCGGAGATGTCCCTGTATTGCGAAATATCTGCCTTATGGGCGGACTTGGGGGAGCGAATAGCCGCGACGGATCTGCGGAATATTACCTCAGTGAAAGAGTTGTTGAAAACGAGGCAAAAGGTATTGCACCGTATCTTATGGCAACAGCGGAGTTAATTGAAACTTACTGGGGAAAACCTTTCTGAAGAAAGGTTCTTCCCCAGACCCCTTTCCAAAGACTTTCGATTATAAATTTTCTCAACAGGAATTTATCCCTGTTGAGAAAATTAAGATGAAAGTTTTAGGGAGGGAGTTTGAGGGAGGACCCTTTTTCAAAAGGGTCTCCCTCAATAAATTAACAAAACCGAGGCTCTTAAACCTCGGTTTTTGTATTTGTAGGGATATGATTTATTTTGCTGAATCGCTTTCCATTACGCCTTTAAGACCCGATGCAAGACCTGCAAGGCCCTGAATTTCACTTGGAATAATAATCTTTGTGGATTTGCCGTCAGCTGCCTTTGCAAAGGCTTCAAGAGATTTAAGCTGAATAACCTTTTCAGAAGGATTTGCCTCTGAAAGCTTTACAAGGCTGTCTGCAAGAGCCTGCTGTACAAGCTCGATAGCCTGCGCTTCACCGGTAGCTTCCAGAACTTTCTGCTCGCGTACAGCGTCAGCGCGGAGAATCATAGCCTGCTTTTCAGCCTCAGCTTCAAGAATCTGGGATTCCTTCTTAGCCTGTGCACGAAGAATCTGGGATTCCTTTTCACCTTCTGCAACGAGAATCTGAGATTTCTTATCACCCTCAGCCTGAAGAATCTTTTCACGTCTTTCACGCTCAGCCTTCATCTGCTTTTCCATGGCGTCCTGAATCTCACGGGGAGGAAGAATGTTTTTCAGCTCCACACGGTTTACCTTAATACCCCAGCGGTCAGTTGCCTGGTCGAGAATTGCTGTAATCTTTGTGTTGATTACGTCACGGGATGTAAGAGTTGCATCAAGTTCCATTTCACCAATGATGTTACGGAGAGTTGTAGCTGAAAGATTCTCAATAGCTGCAAGAGGACGCTCAACACCGTAGATGTACTGCTTGGCATCAGTAACCTGATAGAATACAACCGTATCAATCTGCATTGTTACGTTATCCTTTGTGATAACAGGCTGAGGCTTGAAGTCAACGACTTTTTCCTTAAGTGAAACCTTACCTGCAATTCTGTAAAAGAATGGCCATAAAATGTGAAGTCCTGTCTGCCACTCTGCTTTGAATGAACCGAGACACTCAATAACATATACATGAGCCTGAGGAACGATTCTGAAGCTTCTGATTGCAATTATTACAAGGAATGCAATAACAGCAAGAAGAATAATTGTACCTAAATTTTCCATAATAATAATCTCCTATACATTAGTTTTTTGTTTCGACAATGAGTTTTGTGCCTTTGATTTCCGTCACGGTGACGATACTGTTTTTCGGAATAATCATTCCCTTTGCAGAAACGGCTCTCCAGTCTACCCCATTAAGAGTAACACGTCCTGAATTTGTATCGGGATTGATTTCCTCGATGACTGTGGCAGATTTGCCGATTTCCAGTTCGGAATTTGTGGCAATATGCTTTTTGTTCAGTCGTTTCTTGATAAGCGGCAGGGTAGCCGTTACAAGAACTACAGAGGTCAGCACAAATATTGCTGTCTGACCAAGCAATGTGAGATTATCAAAAATCAGTGTGCATATCAGCGTTATCAGCGATGAAACTGCAAGCCATATTGATACAAGCTGTAACGTCGATAGCTCTACGATTATGAAAATCACCACAAGAGCTGCCCATAGGATTATGTTCATAGTATACCCCCTTTTGAAATTTGCATACTAAATTTGTATGCATGGTAAAGTGTTAAATCCCTACAACTATATTTTATCACATTTCGACATAAAATGCAATAGTTTCTGTGTAAAATTTTTGTTAAAAAAATATCCCCGAAGTATTTTTCGGGGAAATTTATACGTTTTTTATACATTAAATCTGAAAAGAACAATATCACCGTCGTTCATTACGTATTCCTTACCCTCAAGGCGAACAAGTCCTTTTTCCTTTGCAGCCGCCATTGTGCCACATTCCATAAGGTCATCGAATGCGATAACTTCCGCACGGATAAAGCCTTTTTCAAAGTCTGTGTGGATTTTTCCTGCTGCCTGCGGTGCTTTTGTACCCTGCTTGATTGTCCATGCGCGGACTTCTGGCTTGCCTGCTGTGAGATAGGAAATAAGACCAAGAAGCGCATATCCCTCCTTGATAATACGGTTAAGTCCCGATACTTCAAGTCCCAGTTCAGCAAGGAACATTGCCTTATCTTCCTCGTCCATTTCAGCGATTTCAGCCTCTGTCTGTGCACAGATTGGAAGTACAGCGGAGTTTTCTTCCTCTGCAAGCTTGCGCACCTTGCAGAAATTCTCGTTATTCTCAATATTTCCTGCGAAATCAGCCTCGCAGAGATTTGCGGCATAGATTACAGGCTTTGCGGAAAGCAGGGGAGTGGACTTTATCAGCTCACGTTCATCATCGGTGAAATCAAAGCCTCTTGCGGATTTTCCGCTTTCAAGATGCTCTTTAAGTCTTTCAAGGAAGTCAATTTCCACAAGATATTTCTTATCGCCCTTTGCCGCCTTTTTAGCGCGGTCAATGCGGCGGTCAATCATTTCGATATCTGAGAAAATAAGTTCAAGATTGATAGTTTCAATGTCACGGAGGGGATTGATATTTCCGTCAACGTGAACGATATTGTCATCCTCAAAGCAGCGAACAACGTGAACGATAGCGTCTACCTCACGAATATCAGCAAGGAATTTGTTACCAAGTCCCTCGCCCTTTGATGCGCCCTTTACAAGACCAGCAATATCCACAAATTCCAGAGTTGCGGGTGTGAATTTGTCAGGCTCATACATTTCTGCAAGCTTATCAAGTCTTTCATCGGGAACAGAAACGATACCGATATTTTTCTCAATAGTGCAGAAAGGATAGTTTGCAGATTCGGCACCTGCATTTGTAAGAGCGTTAAAAAGTGTACTTTTGCCAACGTTTGGCAGACCAACCATTCCAAGTTTCATATAATAATTTACCTTCCTTTATATATTGCGCATCAGTTGCTGTTATGCTCGATGCGTTTATTATTAACAAGTGAATTGATAGTGGAGTTCTGAATCTGAACATCACCGCTTCCTGAGCAGATATCTCTCGGATTTCCGCAGGACATTTTCAGATTTATTGAGGAATCCATGATAAACACATTTCCGCTTCCATCGCTGTCACCAATGCCAACAGCATAGTCGCCCTCGGATTCAATATTGATTTCTGCATTCATAATCTTAGTATTTACACTTCCGCCGATAGCACCGATACAGGTCTGATTTGCAGAGTTCATCTTTGCGGTTATCTTACCCTTGCGGATGTGGATACTTCCCTCGCCGTCCTCGATAATGCCGATACCTACAGCCTCAGCAGAACTGCATGACATAGCGATATCAGCGGAGCTTGCAATTGTAGCGATTCCTCGAAAGCTTCCGATACCTGCAACCCGTTTTCCTGCCATTGTGATATCAAGATTGCATCCCTCTGATATTTCAATATCGGCATCGCCGTTAAAGCTTCCGATAGCAATACCGTTGTGGGTGTGGACATCGGCTTTGATATTGCCCGAAATGAGCCTTATTTCAGAATCATCATCGTTATATCCGCCGCCGATGCAGACAGTGTCTGTACCGTTGCAGATAATCTCCAGATTGCCCTCCATATCAATAGTGATATCGCCGTAGCTGTGTTCGAAGTCGTTGCCGATACCAATACCGTATGTAGCGTAGCAGTCAAGGGTGAGTGTGCCCTTGCCCTTAAGTTCAAACTGTGAGCCCATAGGCACGTAAACGCCTGCATATCCCAGTTTATTTGTTTTGGAAACATTAAGAGACAGCCTTGCATATTCGCCGATAGAAATAGTAGGTCTGCTGTTTCCGCTGACGATATTGACGTTTTTCAGCGTAAGGTCACAGCTGTGATTATCCATAATCGTGATATTCATCTTCACAGTCTTTTCAGGATCACTAACAATAGTCAGCTTGCTCTGGTATATGTGGATATCAGTGTATTTTTCAAGAGCAAGTTTAATCAGGTCAATTTCTGTATCATTCTGAGCCGCATAAACCTTTTTGGAGCCGTTGGGACGGGTTTCAAGATTTGTCTTGATGATTTCATCCTTGATGTCCTTGGAAATGCTGTCAAGGAAAACAGGCTTAGGCTTCGAGGTGTAGTAGCCCTGAATAAGGTCAATTCCAAGGCGGATAACAGTTTTCATTTCCTGTGCAGTTTCAACGCCCTCAGCAAGGGTTTGCAGCTGATTGTCACGGCAGAAGTCAATAATCTGTGTAACAAGCTGCTGTTTCTTCATATCGTTGTGAATATCTGAAATAAGTGAACGGTCAATTTTAACGTAATCAGGGCGATATTTAAGGAGATTTGTGCTGTTTGAGTAACCTGTTCCGTAATCGTCAATGGCAAGCTGTGTATGGGCAAATGCAAGTCGCTTTTTGATAGTATCAATAGTCTCAGGAGTAGCAGTGCTGTCTTCCACTATTTCAATAACGCATTTTTCAAGAAGTTCACCATAGGTCAGATACAGCTCGTTGAAATCCTCTTCGGTAAGAGTGTATTCGCACATGGAGTTGATAAACAGCTTTCTGTTTTCGAAAACGCTCTGATTTTCGCTGAGAAGCTTCAGAGTATTGTAGAATGTCAGCTTTTCAACGGCATAAAGGGAATTCTGACTTGCGGCAATGGAAAGAATCTGTCTCGGTTCCATTTTAACATCGCCGTTGCATCTCATAAGAGCCTCATATGCCACGATATTTCCCGTAGTAGTCTCAACAATAGGCTGAACGTGATACGTAAGCTGATTTTCAGTAATAATTTTATTCAGAAGCTGTGCATTCTTGTATGCGTCTTTTTCGCGGATATAGTTTCCTTCTGAGAACCAGTTAATAACGTGACGACGGTCAGTACGGGCTTCATAGAGGGCAAATTCCGAGTAATTCACAAGCATATTGAAATCTGTAGCCTCATTGGGATATGAGGAACAGCCGATATACAGACTTAGCTTGCTCTTGTCAGAAATATCAATGATTTCGCCGAAATCGTCAGTGAGAATACAGTTCTGGACAGCCTCGTCCATACTGTTGAGGATATTATAGATGAACATTCTGTCACAATCCTTGAAGAATGCGAGCATTTCATATCCCGACTTTGTACCGATGAGGACGTTTTCTCCTGCAAAGCTTTTCAGCACTTCCGCAACGGAGGCAATACAGCTGTTTGTACTGTCAACGGTAAGGAATGAACCAAGTTTTTCAATTCCGCTTATGTACAGTGTGGCAAGGCAGCAATTCTGTACATCGGGGAGAAGTTTTTTTATCTGCTGTGAAAAATAAGGATAAGAGGGAAGCTTGGTAACGGGATCATACTCAGCAAAAGCGGTATCCTGACTTTGGGAAATCTGACGGGTGAAATCCTGCACGAATCCCAGCCATTCGTCGCTGGATTCATAAATATTCATTTTGATAAATTTTGTTTTATTGTTGTTAGTAAACCGATATATGTGCTTTTGTCCCTCAACAGGCATTTTTGATATTTTTTCAAGGAGATTAAAAAATTCAAATTCATTTAATTTATTGCCAGAACATGAAAGCATACGGCATGCAACGTCATCGAGATAGGCTGTTTTGCTTTTGGCTATATATGTAAATGCGCCGATGTTGCCGATAAACTGCTGGAAAACTTTCCAGTCACGGCTCAGTTCCGGAGGCTCTTTTGTCAGATTGAATATACTCATATCAGCTCCTTTTTTCCGCTGTTGAACAGCCGACAAGCATACAGGCTGTCTTTTCGGGGCGTTCATTTGCGGTACTGTCTTAATGGTGACAGCTAACCATAATACATCATGTTAATTATACAATATATCCAAAATAAAGTCAATATAATATTTGTTATTAAATTAGAAAAAATAATTTTTAGCTATTAGCAAAAGGGCAGACCATTAAAACTTGTTACAGTATGTTAAAGAGGGTAACTTAGTGTATAAATCAAGGGGACGCTGTCCCATACCCTGCAAGAGACTCCGTCTCTTGACTCTGCTAAAGGGTTTCACCCTTTAGAATCCCGTTTTGGTTTGCTATTGGTTAATAACAAGCTGGGCAGACCATTAAAGCCTGCCCGAATCTGCTATGTAATGCCGCAAATCATTCATCAAGGAAATCCTTGACTTTTTTACTGCGGCTGGGGTGACGAAGTTTACGGAGTGCCTTTGCCTCAATCTGACGGATTCGCTCACGTGTAACATCAAAACGCTGTCCCACTTCTTCAAGTGTACGTGCCTTGCCGTCCTCAAGACCAAAACGGAGCTTGAGCACCTTTGCCTCTCTGTCCGTGAGAGTATTGAGAACCTCGTTAAGCTGCTCTTTAAGAAGTGTATGGGAGGCAGCCTCAGCAGGTGCGGGAGCGTCGTCGTCGGGGATAAAGTCGCCAAGGTGGCTGTCCTCCTCCTCGCCGATAGGAGTTTCAAGAGATACGGGATCCTGAGCCACACGCATGATTTCGCGTACCTTATCAACAGGCATATTTAGCTTTTCAGCGATTTCCTCAGGGCTGGGGTCGTGTCCGTTTTCGTGGAGAAGCTGAGATGAAACCTTTTTCACCTTTGTAATAGTTTCAACCATATGAACAGGGATACGGATTGTTCTTGCCTGGTCTGCAATGGCTCTTGTTATAGCCTGACGAATCCACCATGTAGCATATGTGGAGAACTTGAATCCCTTTGTATAGTCGAATTTTTCAACAGCCTTGATAAGTCCGAGATTTCCCTCTTGAATAAGGTCAAGGAACTGCATACCTCTGCCCACGTACTTCTTGGCAATACTTACAACAAGACGGAGATTTGCTTCACAAAGGCGCTTTTTAGCGTATCTATCGCCTTTTGCCATGCGCTGTGCAAGCTCGATTTCCTCCTCTGTAGCAAGGAGGGGGACCCGTCCGATTTCTTTCAGGTACACTTTAACAGGATCGTCAATAGCGATACCCTCAGTTGAGAGAGCCATTTCAAGATCGTCTGTCATAGCGGAATCAAGGCCGATTTTTAAATCGGTATCAAGGCTCATATCCTCAACAATTTCAATGTTGAGAGCATCACAGCGGTCGTAGAAAGTATTGAGCTGTTCAACGTCAAAGTCCATTTCCTCAAGGGCATCAGTAATTTCCTTTGTAGTCAGCTTACCATTAGCCTGTCCCAGTTCAATAAGGGAATCGATAGTATTTTTCTTTGAATCCATAGTAATTCCTCCTGTTTATCCTTCGTTTTATACTTGTGTATGTATTAAGATACCATAGGTATCAGTGTCTTTTTTTAGAAAAAGCATTCAGTACATCCTCATCTGTCAATTCCTCAGCTGATTTAACAGGATGATGATTTTTCAGTACATCCGCACAGGCGGATATTGAGGCGGCATTGATTGTTATATCAAGATTTTTTGCCCGTATACCGTGTATTTTACCCACTTCTTCAGGAGAAAATACTTCACTAAGGAAAACGAGGGAAAAATTATCGGTATTTTCAGCATTGCTGAGAATTGCCTCATATACTCTTTTGTAGAAATCTGTAACGAATATCTCTGGCGGTGCTGTTTCTCTGATTTTTACAGCGTCCTCAGGGTGACGCAGAAGCTGACAGATTATAGTTTCCTCAGCCTTAGCCTCTTTTTTGTGCTTTACAGCTTCGGGATTTACTTTATCCTGAGGCATAGCAGTCTGAATCTTAATTTGATTCCACTCGTTCTTTTTGTCGCTGTTGCTGTTTTTTTTCATCATGCTGTCGATGTGCGCTTTCAGCACATCAACAGGAAAATCGTATTTTTTAGCTGTTCTTGATATATACACCTCTCGTTCAAGGGCGGAGGGAATATCAGCAAGAACTTTTGATACGCGTTTCAGCAGTTCAACCTTTCCTGCCTCAGTTTCAATATCAAGCTCGTTTTCACAGCGGTCAATGAGAAAATTATTAGCGTCGTTGGATTTGTCAATCAGCATACGGAAACGCTGAACACCAAATTTTTTTATATATTCATCAGGGTCTTTTGCACCGTCCATGTGAAGAATACGGGTTCGCAGTCCCACATCTGAAAAGTGGGAAATTGCCTTTCTCGTAGCTGCCTGACCTGCGCCGTCGCTGTCGTAGGCGATTATGACTTCCTCAGCATATCGGCTGAGAAGTCGTGCCTGGTCGGGAGTTATAGCAGTTCCGAGAGTGGCAACGGCATTGTCAAAACCTGCCTGATTTACAGCAATAACGTCCATATATCCCTCGCAGAGAATAATGTGCTTGCTGTCGGAATCCTTGGCAAAGTTCATGGCAAAAAGATTTGAGCCTTTATCAAAAACAAGGGTTTTGCTTGTGTTCAGATACTTTGGCTTTGAATCGTCAAGAACTCGTCCGCCGAAGCCGATAACGTTTCCGCGCATATCGACAATGGGGAACATCACACGTTTGCGGAACATATCGAATATCCTGCCGTTTTTCTGGGAGCGTCCGCCCAGCCATGCGTCAAGGATTTCGTTTTCGGAATATCCCTTTGATGTGAGCAGTGTGCAAAGCTCATCCCATGAATCCGAGGCATAGCCCAGACCGAATTTTTTTATAGTCTGTGCGCTCAACTGACGCTGTTTGAAATAATCCAGACCTGTTTTATCCCTGCCGCTTACAAGATTTTTATAAAAGAAATTGGCAGTGATACGGTTCATTTCGTAAATCCTCGTTCTTCTGTGGCTGTTGTCGGGAGCATTACTGTTCCTTTCAGGAAGCGCCATGCCGCTTCTTTCAGCAAGGAGACGGACAGCTTCAATGAAATCCAGATTTTCTGCTTTCATTGTAAAAGTTATAACATCTCCGCCTGCACCACAGCCGAAGCAGTAAAAGCTTTGTGTATCGGGATATACAGTAAAAGACGGCGTTTTTTCGGAGTGGAAAGGGCAGTTGCACACAAGAGTGCGTCCGCGCTTTTTCAGCTGGACATAGGAGCTGATAACGCTGTCAATGGGATTGGCGTTTCTCAGTTCAAGGGTAAATTCTTCATATCCTGCCATTTCTCACACCTCCGTTTATTTCCAGAATTTCGGAACAAAAAGCTCCGTATAGAGATCAACTGCGTATTCGTCGCTCATACCTGATATGTAGTCGCAGACAGCGCGGTCAATATCCGATTCTTCGGCAATATCAAGATAAAGACGGGGGAGCAGAGACGAATTTTCCTTGAAATAGCTGTACAGCTTGCGGATTAGCAGTTCAGCCTTGCCCTCCTCCTGTTTTGCGGCAGGATTTGTATAAACCGTTCTGAACATAAAGCTTCGTAAATCGTCGTGAGCCTTGCGAATCTCTGGCTCAAAATCAATGGTTTCGCTTCCGTGAGCAATTACAGAAGCAATAAGGGAAGTGATACGCTTTGTTTTTGTATCACCGAGAATTTCAACACAGTCCGCAGGAAGCTGTTCAGCATTGAGAACGCCTGCGCGGATTGAATCCTCGATGTCGTGATTTATGTATGCAATAGTGTCCGCAAGCCGTACCACACAGCCCTCACGAGTAGCGGCAGTCATATTGGTATGACATTCAATACCGTTTCGGACAGCCCATGTGAGATTAAGTCCCTGCCCCTCTTTTTCAAGCCTCTCAACAACTCTCACGCTCTGGAGATAGTGCTTGAAGCCATGTGGACATATCTCATTGAGAACAGCTTCTCCGCAGTGACCGAAAGGGGAATGTCCTAAATCGTGACCGAGAGCAATAGCCTCTGTCAGAGCCTCGTTGAGATTCATACATCGGGAAATAGTTCGTGCGATTTGTGACACTTCAAGGGTATGTGTCAATCTTGTTCGGTAGTGATCACCGACAGGAGAGAGAAAAACCTGAGTTTTACGTTTCAGCCGTCGGAATGAGTTGCAGTGGAGAATTCTGTCGCGGTCACGCTGGAAGTCGGTGCGGTATGCGCATTTTTCCTCGTCTCGTTCACGCTTTGTCATTTCGGAATCGGTGCTTGAACAGGCATATTTGCTATGAACCATAGCTTCTGCAAGTTCAATTTTTTCACGTATGCTCTTTTCCATAATGAACTCCTTTCCTGCGATGAGATATAATTTGTGCCTCTATAATACTTATACTGTCGAAAACGTAAATATCCTTTATTTTTTTGAGGAAAAATCAAAAGTTTGTCATAACTGACGAAAAATCTTCGTATAATTCACCAAAATCTGTAACTTCTGCTGAATCATTAGTAATCTCCGTAAGCTCTTTGCGGAGAGCTTCGAGTTTTTCTGACATAACAAGGATTTCAAGGGTTACAGCATCAGCAAAATCAGAGTTTACAATGATAACGTTGAAATTTGGTAGGATATAATTAATTTTGCCGTATAAATTGTAATCTGTTTTTATGGTAAGGCGATGACATAGCCGCATATCCATAATATGCGCGGCATCGCAGGCAATAGAAGCCGCGTGAGAGTAGGCGCGGAGCAGACCGCCGCCTCCTAAGAGTATACCGCCGAAATAGCGTGTAACAACAACGCATACATCTGTAAGTCTGCGCTTTTGCAGGACTTCCAGAACGGGCACACCAGCAGTGCCCTGTGGTTCACCGTCGTCGGAATATCGGGAAATATTGTCCTCGCGGAGAATATAAGCGTAAACGTTATGCCGTGCCTTGCGGTGCATTGCCTTTATCTGATTAATAAAAGCGACAGCCTCATCGTTTGTTTTTACGGGAGCGATATATCCGATAAATTCAGATTTTTTCTCGATGAAGGAGTCGCTGGCAGGCTTTGAAATTGTGAAATAGTTCATAAAAAATCCTCAGAGTAGTACAAATAAGCCGCTCTGAATGAGCGGCTTATTAACGATTTTACTTATCGAGATTGAAACGCTTCTTGAATCTGTCAACACGTCCGCCTGTATCAACAAGCTTCTGCTTGCCAGTATAGAAAGGATGGCACTTTGAGCAGATTTCAACCTTGATGTTCTCCTTTGTAGACATTGTCTCGATTACGTTACCGCAGTGGCAAGTAATAGTTGTCTTTACAAAGTTAGGATGGATTCCCTCTTTCACGATTTTCACCTCATTTTATTAAATTTTCTGTAAATCGTGCAGCCCATCATCAATATCAACCGTTTTCACGGCGGATATGCCCTTAGACAGTAGTGCAAGCATACATTAGATATTCATTATAGCATAGCTTGACTTATTTGTCAAGGGGATTTGGAAATATTTTTATATTTTAATTTAAAAATTAAAGATATTCTTTCATAAATTTACCCTGTATATATTCAGCTGCGGCTTTTATGCTTGAAAATTCTTTGTATTTAGGATATCCCTCAGAATTGTTTGCGGAATAGGTAAGATGATAAATTCGCCATATATTGCCATTCAGTACATATAAAACATCATCATTGGATTCGCATTTTGCTATAGCGCAGACTGAATTATGAAACAGCGGATTGTCTATCCCAAGTTCTTTTTTTAATTCTGTTAAATAATAACTATTTGTTTTGGGAATCAAACTCCAGTTGAAATCCTCGCTGTATTCTTCGGCTAAAGCAGTAATTATTTCTTCCATAGTCATATCACTACTTATTTTCATGTTTTTCTCCTGTTAATCCTCGTCATCTATCTGCATTATCAAGGCTTTTAATTCCTCTGTACCGCAATCCGGTTTGACTTTCTTCTGAAACAGGAATCTCCACCATAAGTCACCTATAAAGAAATTTTTATAGTTTTCAAGCATTTTCACTTTTCCGTTGTACAAATCCCACTGGAAGTCCAGCCATGCAGGGTTACTGCCGCTAATATGGGGAACATCGGGATTTATAGACAATTCGCTTAATTTACGACCTGTGAAATTTTCAACCGCTTTTATTAATTCATCTAAAGAATCGAAAATAAAAGTTGCTCTGAAATCTCCCTCAGAATCTGAATTTATATTGTCAGTAAAATCAAGAAAAATTTTGTTATTTTTTGTTAATTGCAGCATACACCATATTCCGTTATATTTTTCCTCGCAATATATAAGAACAGGTAATTTGCCGATTTCAATGTGTTTATGTAACTCTTTTATTTTCAATTTGTTCACCCTCCTAAAACATAAGGCGAACCGAAGTCCGCCTTATAGATTATATTTTACTGAAAATTCTTTGAAAATTCGTCGTGAAGCTTCTTTTCAAGCACCTCAGCTTCAGCTCTTGTAGGCTGTTTAGCTGTGAGATATGTCTTGATTTTAGGCTCAGTACCGGAGGGGCGTACAATTACCTTTGAACCGCCCTCAAGGAAGAATGCAAGTACATTTGACTTAGGCAGAGTAAGCTCAGTTACTGCTCCGCTTGAGATGTCCTTAGATGTGCTTGCCTTGTAGTCGTCAAACTTGACAACGGGAACACCTGCAATAGCTGTAGGAGGATTATTTCTGAGAGTTGTCATAATCTCATCCATTTTGTTCATACCGCTTTCACCCTCAAATGTGAAGCTGTAAAGTGTCTGGTAGAACATACCGTACTTCTTATACATATTTTCTCTTGCTTCAAGGAGAGAAATTCCCTGTGTGCGATAGTATGCAGCCATTTCACAGATAAGCATTGAAGCATTTACAGCGTCCTTGTCGCGTACATATGCGCCTGAAAGGTAGCCGTAGCTCTCTTCAAATCCGAAGATATAGCGGTTTTCTTCGCCCTTTTCTTCAAGGAAGCCAATCTGCTCACCGATAAACTTGAAGCCTGTGAGAACGTCGATAATCTCAACGCCGTATTCCTTACCGATAGAATTAACAATATCAGTAGTTACAATTGTTTTTACAGCAATTGGATTTTCGGGCATAATGCCTGTCTTGATGCTTTGGTCAGCGATATATTCAAGGAGCATTGCGCCAACTTCATTTCCGCTGAAAAGAGCGTAGCCGTCGCCGTCGGGAACAGCAATACCAACTCTGTCACAGTCAGGGTCAGTAGCAAGAAGCAGGTCGGGCTTTACTTCGTTGCAGTAACGGAGACCAACTTCAAGTGCCTCACGGATTTCAGGGTTCGGATAAGGACATGTTGTGAAGTTTCCGTCGGGATTCTCCTGTTCCTTAACGATAGTAACGTCAGTGATGCCGATACGCTTTAAAATCTCACGAACAGGCTTGTTACCTGTACCATTGAGGGGAGTGTATACAACTTTAAGACCGCTGGAAGCACAGAGGTCAGGGTTTATAGCCTCAGCAAGAACCTTTTCATAGTAAGCCTCAATAACATCGTTTCCGATGTACTGGATATTGCCCTTAGCAACCTCTTCGTTGAAATCAGCGGACTTTACATCGTTGAATATATCAAGGGAGTTGATTTTGTCAAGGATAATTTCAGCGCCGCGGAGAGTAATCTGACAGCCGTCATCGCCGTATACCTTATATCCGTTGTATTTAGCAGGGTTGTGGCTTGCAGTAACCATAATACCACCCTGACAATTCAGCTGACGTACAGCAAAAGAAAGGCAGGGAGTAGGCATAAGCTCAGTGTAGATATGTACCTTGATACCGTTTGCGGCAAGAACCTCAGCAGCAGCCTTTGAGAAAACATCGCTCTTTATACGGCTATCGTAAGAAACAGCAACAGCGGGATTCTTGTATTCCTGATTGAGATAGTCAGCAAAGCCCTGAGTAGCTCGTCTTACCGTATAGATATTCATACGGTTTGTACCTGCGCCGATAACGCCGCGAAGTCCGCCTGTACCGAATTCAAGGTCGCGGTAGAATCTGTCGTTTATAGCCTCGTCGTCATTTTTTATGCTTTCAAGCTCTGTAATAAGGTCAGCGTCAGCCTTAGCATTTTCGCACCAGAGTGAATAAAGTTCCTTTTCGTTCATTATAAAATACCTCCAGAAAGATATATTGCATTTGCATAATTTCCTAAACCAATAAACAATTATCCCTTAAGACACAAATACACTTTATATTATACCATATTTTTTCAGATTTGAAAATATCTAAACTTATATGTATTTGATATCTGTTCTATAATGTAAATATATAAAGGCGGTGCATGACACACCGCCTTTCAGCTATTCAATCATCATTTGTTGTACTATTTCAACTGCTTTGTTGTACTGCATATCAATTCCGTCATCTCCGTTTTCTACAGGAAAATCGGGAGTTATACCAATTCCGTCATAACATTCGGAATATGCAGTCCTGTATTCCGCAACTGTAAGAATCAGCGCGCCGCCGTCCTCCAGCTCTGTGATATCCTGCATAACACCTTTACCATATGTCTGCTCGCCAACAATTGCAGCCTTTCCGAAATCGCGGAGAGAGGCGGCAAAAAGCTCTGCAGCACTCGCTGTCTGTCTGTCAACTATAACTGACATGGGAAGTTTCAGCTCTGAGGAATCGGAATAAATCAATGTTTCTGTGTGACCGTCCTTATATTCCGATGTTGCAATGATTCCCTCTGGAAGCAGTGGGTCAAGACATTCTTCAAGAGCAGAAACAAGTCCGCCGCCGTTTCCTCTTAAATCAAATATTATTGCTCTTGCGCCGTTTGCTGTAAGTCTTTCAAGGGCTTCGATAAACTGCTCAGGAGTATTCTCCTTGAAACTGTTTATCTTGATAAAGCCAATGAGATTTCCAAGCATTTCCGCTTCAACGGTAGTTACCACAATTGAGCGTCGTGTAAAGGTATATTCCGTATCTTTACCGTCGCGGCGGACAGTTAGAGTAACTGTAGAGCCCTCTGTACCTTTCATAGCGTCGGCAGCTTCGGAGAATCCCACTTCCTTTACGTCAATGCCGTCAATGGTGGTGATAAGGTCGTCTTTGAGAAGTCCTGAATCTGCGGCAGGGGAGCTGCTGATAATCTCAGAAATGCGGATATATCCGCTTTCGTCCTCCGTAATTGTCAGTCCAAGACCGACAAGAGTACCTGAATTTTCGTTGAGTTCTGTCAGATATTCCTCTTCCGTAAGATAGCGGGAGTACTTATCATCAAGTCCTTGAACATAGCCTTTCAGAATCCCGTCCTCCAGTGTCTGCTCGTTTATATCGCCGAAATATGATTCACGGACAACAGTATCAAGGGATTGCAGGGCTTCATATTTCTTACCCTTTTCATTAACGTCCATAACCTTTGTATTGAAGCTCTGGAGAGAGAAAAAAGAAGTGAGGATAAATGTCACTGCAATTGATACAGCAATAAGACTGAGAGCCAGTCCAAGACTTATTTTTTTGTTCATACACATTCTCCTTGATAATTATAAGCAAGCAAACACCGCACAGAAAACTCCTTGTGCGGTGTCAATATAACTTTTTATGGACCTACATAGTTAAGGGGATTCTGAGCAACTCCGTTTACACGTATTTCAAAGTGGAGATGTGCTCCTGTTGAATGACCTGTACAGCCGATAGAACCAATTGTATCTCCCTGTTTGACATAGTCGCCTACAGATACCCATGCAGATGTCATATGAGCGTAAATTGTGGAATATGTACCGTCATGGGAGATAAGCACATAGTTTCCGTAGCCGCCGCCGCATCCGCAGCTGTAATTTTTAGCAAAGTTGTGAGTACAGCTGTTTACAACGGCTATAACTGTTCCTGACTGAGATGCTACACAAGCACCGCCCATAATTCCGCCGTCGCCAACGTCAACACCGTTGTGATTTGTGCCCCAGCGAGGACCAAAATAGCTTGTAATGTAACTGAATCCAGGTGCAGGCCATGCAAATCCGCTCTGTGAGGGAGTTACAGGAATATATGTTGGATGTGAAGGTGCAGATACACTTCCGCCGCCTGTGTTGTTATTCTGCTGTTGCTGCTGCTGGAGTCGCTTCTGTTCCTCCTCCCAAAGTCTCTGGGCTTCCTGTTTCTGACGCTCAATTTCAGCATACCAAGCGTCTTCCTCAGCCTTTAACTGAGCCTGTTCAGCTTCAACTTCTGCCTTATCACGTTCAAGTTCAGACTGTTCACGTGCAATACGGTCAATTTCGTACTGGGTATACTGCATTTTTTCATAAAGAACAGCGATTTCAGCGGCTTTTTCTTCCTTGCGCTTATTCTGCTCTTCAAGCTTCATTGAAAGATTAAGTTTTTCTCTTTCCAAGTCCTTTTTGGACTGTTCAAGGCTTTCAATCTTATTAACAATGTCGTCAATTAACTTATCATCATATTCTGCAATACGGTTAATCATATGAACTCTTGACATCATATCATAAAAGCTTGAAGAACCAAGCACTATTGAAGCGGAAGTGTCATTTCCGCTCATGTACATCATACAGAGACGCTGTTTGAAAAGCTCGATATTCTCGTCAATTGCAGTCTGCTGATTTACAATATCAGCGTCAAGATTGGCAATATTTGTTTCTGTAGCAGATATATCCGCCTTTATAGCTTCAAGTTCTGCATTGAGCAGATTGATATTTTCTTGTATAATATCAATTTGCTCTTCAAGATAAGCAGCCTGCTGCTTTTCCTGATTCTTATCGCCTTCAAGGTCGGATATCTGAGATTCAAGAGCCGCAATTTTCTCGGCATTAGCCTTTCTCTGCTCCTGAATTTCCGCAATAGTTCTTGCAGCTTCAACAGTGCTTCCTTCATTTGTTAATTTCGGATAGCAGGCAATTATGCCAAGTGATAAAGCTGAACAAGTCATAAAAGCAAGAACCTTTCGGGCATATTTTAACTTGTACATCGGTAAAATGCTCCTTTCGTGAGAGGTAACGCATAAATTTTATACGTCAAGATGTTTACGTGTGCTTACAACGCTTCCGAAAGCTCCTACAAGAGAGCCGACAAAAAGATAAGCAAGTCCACAGGGAACACGTATATCGGCAAAGGGAATGATGCTTCCTGCACCAAAAGCGTTTATAAGCATACCTTGTGCCACGATTATGTTATAAACTGAGCGATAAATTGCCCACGTTATAAAGAATGCGCCTGCCCCTGAAAAAAATCCCGTAACAAGTCCCTCTACAAAGAAAGGGGTTCTGATAAATGCGTTTGTTGCGCCTACGTATTTCATAATCTGAATCTCCTCACGGCGAGAGAATACACTTGCCTTTGTTGTGTTGGAGATCATAATCATTGATACAGCTGCAAGAGCAACTATAGCTGCACTTGCTATAAGAGTGACAACTCTGCGGAGCTCACGGAGGAACTCGGCAACCTGTGGTGAAGAATCGGCACTCTGAATATTTTCGATTCGCGTAATGGCATCTACTGTAGCGCGGAGCTGTTCGTTATCAATAACAGTCACGCTGAATCCGTCGGGCATAAACTGGTAATCATTGATATAATCAAAAATTTCCTTGCCCTGAGAAATCTGATTCTGCATACGCTCATAGGCTTCTTTTTTTGATATATACGTTACAGTACCGACGTTTTCAATATTTCTTAGCTGTTCGCCGATTTCGTCAACACGCTCCTGAGGTGTGTCAGTTTCAACATAAACAGCAATTTCATTCTGATTTCCCAGACCGAGAATCATGGAGTTCATATTGATGTAGAAAAGTACTGAGCAGCCTACAAGAAGCAGTGAAATCAGCAGAACACAGAATGTGGCAAAAGCCATCATTTTGTTTTTCCAGATATTTTCTATACCTTGATTTGTGAGGTATTTTATACCGCTTATTTTCATTCTTCTGCACCTCCCTGATTTGCGGCGGTGCTTGTTATAGCGGCGATAACATCGTCTACATAGGGAGTGCTGTTATCGTACATATCACTTTCTGGCATTGGATAATTGTGATTCTGACGGGCGGCATTTTCCATAGCCTGAGCAAGTTCAACTTCGGGGAGTATTTCAGAATTTGTACCAGTTACAACCTCGTCATAAACAATTTCGCCGTTGGTGATGTTGATAATTCTGCCGCCGAAATGACGGACAAGATCATGTTCGTGGGTAACCATGAGTATTGTTGTACCTTGATCGTTGATACCTTTGAGCAATTCAACAATTTCATAGGAGAGCTCAGGGTCGATGTTACCCGTAGGCTCGTCCGCAATAATAAGCTGTGGGTCGTTTACGAGAGCTCTGGCAATTGCAACACGCTGCTTTTCGCCGCCTGAAAGCTCGTCCGGATATGAATTTGTCTTTGCGTGAAGCCCAACAAGACTTATAACATATGGAACTCTTTTTCTGATATATTTCAATGGTGCGTCCAGAACACGAAGTACGAAAGCGATATTTTCGTAAACCGTCATGGACGGAATAAGTCGGAAATCCTGAAATACAAAACCGAGAGTACGGCGGAATTCAGGGATTTTACGTTTTTTAAGCTTGCTTAAATTATAGCCGTTTACGGTAACAACACCGCTTGTCGCATCTATTTCTTTAAGCAGAAGTTTAATCATGGTACTTTTTCCCGCACCCGATGAACCTACAACGAAAGCAAAATCGCCATCGTTAATTTTGAGACTGACGTTATTCAGCGCGTCAACGCCTCCCGCATAGGTCACGGATACGTTCTGAAGCTCAACCATGGTGTCACCTGACCTTTCTGTTGAACAGTCCGTGAACTGAGAATAAGACTTCAGTTATGTATATCTTAGGTGAAGCCTAACAGCTCACGGAGCAATATTAATGTTATAATTAGAACTTAACGGGGTTAGCGGACAGATACTTCTTAACCATGAGAGCGATCTTGAAGATGATAGCGTGGTCAAACTCACGGAGGTCAAGACCTGTCAGCTTCTTGATTTTTTCAAGTCTGTAAACGAGAGTATTTCTGTGAACGAAAAGCTTTCTTGAAGTTTCAGAAACGTTAAGATTATTCTCAAAGAACTTCTGAATTGTGAAAAGTGTTTCGTGATCAAGAGAATCAATGCTGCCCACCTTGAATACTTCATGGAGGAAAGTCTCACAGAGAGTTGTGGGAAGGTGGTAGATAAGACGAGCAATACCAAGGTTATCATAACTTACAATTACCTTGTCTGTATCGAATACCTTACCAACTTCAAGAGCCATCTGAGCTTCCTTAAATGAACGTGCAAGGTCTTTTACGCCGATAACTGGAGTACCGATACCAACGTTTACACGGGTATAGAACTCAGAAGAAAGAGTATCAGCGATAGATCGTGCAAGCTTTTCAAGGTCCTTGGAATCTACAGTAGACTTAAGCTCCTTAACGAGAACGATATCGGATTCTGTGATATTGAAAACGAAGTCCTTGTTCTTATCAGGGAATAGATTCTGGATAACATCGTAAGCTGAAATATCATTAGCTGAAACAATTCTGATAAGGAATACAGCACGGCTTATTTCAGCGTTGAAGTGAAGCTCACGAGCCTTGATAACGATGTCTCCTGGGAGAACGTTGTCAAGGATAACATTTTTGATGAAGTTATTTCTGTCATACTTTTCATCGTAGTACTGCTTGATATTTGAAAGAGTTATTGCGAGAATGCTTGCATACTTTGCAGCTGCATCGTCAACACCCTCAACAAAAACAGCGTAGTCGGGCTTTACGCGTGAGCCGAAAGGCTTGTATGTATAGCCGTCACGAATAAAGATATCGTGGGAATCGCTGAGGTCGAGAGAAACGAATTCATTTGTAGTGCCTACCTTTGACAAATCGCTGCAAGCGATAATGGTAGCAGTTTCATCAACGACACCCATAGTAGTGTCGATTGTATCTCTCATCTGGTGAACTAAACCCTGAAATAATCTGTTAGACATAAGAAAAGATTCCTTTCATTTTAAAATTTCTAAAAATGGAACACGATTCATAATATATTACAAATTGTAACATATATTTATGAATAATTCATGAACAAACTGTTAATTTTTCTTTGAAAACCTGATTTTTCATCAAATTTTCACTGTTGACTTTGTGATAATTTCACAAGCGGTAGTAATCTTTTGTAACCGAATAGTAACTTTTGGAAATGCAACGTTACATTTTCTCGGGACGGTCAATTTTAAGCATTGTAAGAACATTTCTGAGTACCTGACGTACAGCCTTGGCAAGAACAATTCTTGAATTCATAAGCTCAGGAGTTTCAGCATTTTTTACACTGCATCCGTCGTAGAAACGGTGGAAAAGTGTAGCTGTATCAACAGCATATTTTGTAAGCTTGGAGGGATCGTAATTCTTAGCCGCAAGCTCGACTTCTCCGGGAAGTGAAGCAAGGTGACGGATAAGCTCAATTTCTCTTGAATCGCTGAGAAGTGTAAGGTCAGCAGTTTCGGGGAGTGATATACCCTCGTTTTCGAGATTCGCCATAAGGCTGCATATTCTTGCGTGAGCGTACTGAACGTAGAATACAGGATTCTGAGATGACTTTTCAACAGCAAGGTCAAGGTCAAACTCAAACTGTGAGTTGGCTTCACGGAGGTTGAAATAGAATCTCGCAGCGTCAATCGGTATCTCGTCGAGAAGAGTGACAAGAGTAATTGCCTTACCGCTTCTCTTGGAAAGCTTGACAGTTTCGCCCTTACGTACAAGGCGAACCATTTGCATGAGGATAACATCAAGCTTTGAAGCGTCAACACCGAGAGCAGTCAGTGCAGCTTTGAGACGAGGGACATATCCATGGTGGTCAGCACCGAGAATATTTATAGCCTTATCGAAATTACGTGTTACAAGCTTGTCATAGTGGTATGCGATATCGGGAACGATATAAGTATAAAGACCATTTGAACGGCGGAGAACAAAGTCCTTGTCCATGCCGTAATCAGTAGCCTTGAACCATACTGCGCCGTCAAGCTCGTAAGCGTTTCCGTTGGCAAGAAGCTTGTCCACGATTTCTTTTGTTTCGTTTCTCTCGTGGATAGTGCTTTCTCTGAACCAGTTGTCATAGATTATGCGATATTTTTTAAGGTCACGCTCAAGACCTGCCACGTTAATGGGGAGAGCATAATCAACAAGAGCCTTTCTGCGCTCCTCCTCGGAGACAGAAGCAAATTTATTTCCGTTTATATCAAAGAAATTCTTTGCGTGCTCGATAATATCCATTCCGAGATATACGTCCTCAGGCATTTCGAAATCCATACCCTCGCCGCTGAGGTCGTAGATATATTTGTAAAGCTCTTCGTTGTCAGCGCATTTTTCAGCAGCGGCAATACCCTTATCGGAGCAAAGCTGCATATAGCGTAAATCAAGGGATTTGCCGAATTTCTCTATCTGATTTCCTGCATCGTTTACGTAGAACTCACGCTCAGAGTGATACCCTGCCCATTCCAGAACGCTTGCAAGGCAGTCGCCGATAGCGCCGCCGCGTGCATTACCGATATGCATGGGACCTGTAGGATTGGCAGAAACGAATTCAACAAGAACTCTTTTTCCTACGCCGAAATCTGTTCTGCCGTAGCTGTCGTTTTCATCGAGAACATTCTGGACAGCATCGGCAAACCATTTTTTATTGAGGAAGAAGTTCATAAATCCCGGACCTGCAATTTCAGCGCGGTCAAAAACAGAGCCGTTGAGGTCAATTTTTTCGCATATCAGTTCAGCGATTTTTCTCGGAGACATCTTGAATGCCTTTGCGCAAACCATAGCAGTATTTGCGGCAAAATCGCCATGGGATTTGTCCGCGGGAATCTCAACTGTAAAATTCGGGACAGGTTCTGCAGGAGCAGCTCCCTCTGAAACAAGTTTGCCCAGAGCCTCTATAATAAGTTCGCGGAGTTGGTTGGAAGCGGATTTGATAAGGTCTGACATCTTTTTATTCCTTTCTTTATATATGGTTCACAGGCGGCGGAATGAATCGCCTATAGGGAAGCTCTAAAAACCTCACTCACGGCTTGAAATTTCGCTCGTGTTCCGGTTTTTAGAGAACCCCCTGTATTATTGTATAGTCATAATCAGCTCATTGTCTGAAAGAGGGGCAGCGTTTAAATCAAGGGAATATTTAAGATAAAGCTTGCCATTTTCAGCAATTGTGTTGTCAACATTATGGGTATATATACCAAGCTGCATACTACCGTAGGGCGTTTCGTACTGGCAGAAATGTTTTTTTCCCACTTCAAGAGAAAGCACGGAATTTGCAGTACCCTCACGGGTAATATATGCCGAAATACCATCGGTTTTGATAGTGGTTACAGAGCCCTCAAAGCCTGTAGCTTCGGTATCTTCATAAGAGATTACATCGAATCTGCCTGATTTTGTATGTCTAGCTTGGGTGATAAGCTCAGTTTCGCATTTTTCGCCGTCCTGCCATTGAATACTGGTCAAGGAAATCATAACATTACTTTTCAAAGAAGTTTCATCCTTACTTTTTATAGAATTAATAGTTTTTATCGGCATTTTCCATAGCCATTTCCAGAAGCTTGTCAACAACATCGGAAAGATTCATACCCAGCTCTTTCATAAGCTTGGGATATACGCTGTTCAGACGAAGTCCGGGGGCTGTACCGATTTTATTCAGCAGGAGCGTGCCGTCGTCGGCAAGGAAGAAATCAATTCTTGCAAGTCCCTTACATCCCATAGCCTTAAATGCCTTAACTGCTGTTTCACGGATATTTTCAGCGATAGCGGCAGGAAGATCAGCAGGAATTACAAGATCATCACCGGAGCTTTTTCTCACCTCTGTTGGATCATATACATTATCGGTGGAAATAATCTCACCTACATTTGAAGCAAATGGCGAATCATAGCCGTAAACAGCGACTTCGAGTTTTCGTCCGCTGATATACTTTTCAACAACAACCTTGTTATCGTTGGAAAAAGCAATTTTGACAGCTGTGATAAGCTCCTTTAAATCGTTGGCAGTTCCTGTACCTGCACTGCAGCCGCTGTTTGCAGGCTTGACAGCCATAGGGAATCCGGTTTTTGCGGCAATATCAGCACATTTTTCGTCAAGATCATTTAAATCTCGCTGAGTGAGAAGCTTCCATGGAGCAGTTTTTATACCATAGTCATCCATAATCATATGGGTATGGGATTTATCCATGCACGAAGCTGACGAAAGAAGAGTGCTTCCGACATAGGGGATTCCCGACATATTGAGAATTCCCTGAATAGTACCGTCAGCGCATTTTTTTCCCTGTAAAACGGGAAAAATAACATCAATTTTTCTGATTGAAACATCGCCGTTTTCTATAATTATTATACCCCTGTGGAGAGGGTCGGGAGAAAGGATTGCAGATGTGCAGTCGGCATTGTATTCCCAAGAGCCGTCAGCGATTTCGTCAGCATCGCCGGGGAAATAGAGCCAGCGTCCTTTGCGTGTGATACCCACAGCGATTACTTCGTAGGTATCGGTGGGGATACTGCGTATTACCTCGGCGGCAGAGGCAAGGGAAAGTTCATGTTCCTGAGATGTTCCGCCAAAAATTACAGCAGCCTTGATTTTAGCCATATTAATCTCCAATCTGCATAAGAATAGATGAGTAAATTGGTAAATGTTTTATTTTGAAATGTTACATAATAAACTCATCAAGGATTATCAAAGCATAACATTCGATAATACATATCATTTATATTTTATCACATTTCACAAAAAACTGCAAGCTTTTTTTGCGAAAAATCTAAAAAAACAGCAAATCAAGTTATCGTTGAACAATCGTAAACATGTTTTTTTGTGTAAAATGACGAAAAATCCCTGCCGATATGCACCGACAGGGACGAGAGGAACAGGAAAATGTCATAAATTCATTAATGTGCACAAACAAAAATGGTCTTAATTGTGCAGTATGTTTGACAGTCGGGAGAAATTTATCTTCTTCCGATAGAAGAATCACCCTCGAAAAGATTATCATACTTTAATATAAAGTCATATATTTCATCGACAGTTGTATAAGCAATTCCGACGTAGCTGTCAGCACAACCATAGTACAATGCTATTCTGCCAGTCTCTGAATCATGAAGCGTACAGCATGGAAAGCATACATTGGGAACGAATCCGCGTTCCTCGTACCACTCTTCAGGAGTGAGAACATAGCGTGAACAGCGGTGAAGAACCTTTGAAGGTTCGTTGATGTCGAGTATAGCCGCACCAACGCTGTAAACGTAGCCGTTGCAGGTGTTTACTACACCATGATAGAAAATCAGCCAGCCTTTATCTGTTTCAATGGGAGCCGCACCGCCGCCTATTTTTAGACTTTCCCACCAGTTGTCAGATTTGCCCATAACGTGACGGTGCTTGCCCCAGTACATCATATCAGGGCTTTCACTGATGAAAATATCTCCGAATGCAGTATGTCCATTATCACAAGGACGTGAAAGCATTACAAAATTACCATTGATTTTACGGGGGAAAAGTACAGCGTTACGGTTATAGGGGAGGAATGGATTTTCAACTCGTGTAAAAGTCTTGAAATCGGTTGTTTTAGCCATTCCGATAGCAGCTCCGTAAAAATCCTGACACCAAATAGTATAATAAGTATCTTCAACTTTAATTAATCTTGGATCATAAGCATATATTGGTTGAAACTGTTTTCCGTCTTCGTCAACGAACTTAATTTTTTCTTCCTGAAAGTTCCAATTAAGTGCATCAGAACTTGTACCAAAGTATACATGAGGCATTCCGTCCCGTTGCTCTCCGCGAAAAACACCTACAAATCCGTCTTGATAAGGGATTACAGCACTATTGAATATACGTGCTACATCGGGTATTGGGTTTCGTTTTATAATTGGATTTTCAGGATGTCTCCACATGGGAGTTGCACATTCCGCAGGTTTTTCACACCATGGCATATTCGGCAAAGGGGGAGCAATAATTTTTATAGAAGCCATAATACTTCCTCCTCAGTTAATTAAATATCAATTTAAGTATTGCCTAAGTCTGTTATAATTTAAGTATACACCATTTTTTTGCTGTTGTCAAGGGAATAGCCTCATTCTTTTTAAAATTGTTGTAATTGTACAAAATATTTCATTTTCTATTGTACAATAACCCCACAATAAAAATTGTAATGTGAAAATTCTGGGAAAACTATGGATTTTTATGCTTAAAAGGTATATAATAAAATAAAGTATAATTGGAGGCGATATAATGACCATTTATGAATTATCTAATATTTTAAGTAACGGCGGTTTGGATGAACTTTTTTTGCGGATATATCGTAAATCTGATTTGGAAAGACTGCGTCAGCGCGCGCGATATCTTAACGCTGCTGAAAATTTTTCAAAGAATTTTCCAAATCGGGAGGATATTCATATTTTTTCATCGTCCGCCAATGTAAGAATTGGTGGAAATCATGTTGCGAAACATGGTGGAAGTGAATTATCAGTTTCTGTTTCAACGGATATAATTGCTATTGTTGGTTATCATGATGATGCTGTAATCCGCATAAAAATGGATAAGTCTGAAATTATTGAGATTGATTTATCTGACCCTGCAGATATTGATTCTGAAAATGAGATAATGGAAATTATAAGAAAAAATATAGAATCTTTGGTGGAAAATGAAAAAAACTGCTATGGATTTGATGCCTATATATCCTCAGACATTTCGGAAAAGAATATTTTTTCTTCATCTGAAATACTAAAGGGAACCTCTAAAAACCTCCCTCACGGCAAACTTTCTATGCCAAATATCACTTACTGCGTTGCCAAACCTTGCAATACATCAAGTATTACTGCGGTTTGTCGCCTTGTAACTGATATTTGTCATACACGAAATTTCGCT
>JAFXDK010000052.1 GCA_017521805.1 Ruminococcus sp.
CACTACCACCACAACAAGAACCACAACTACAACAAGCACAACAACAACCACTACCACCACAACAAGACCCACAACTACAACAAGCACAACGACAACCACTACCACCACAACAAGAACCACAACTACAACAAGCACAACAACAACCACTACCACCACAACAAGACCCACAACTACAACAAGCACAACAACAACCACTACCACCACAACAAGAACCACAACTACAACAAGCACAACGACAACCACTACCACCACAACAAGAACTACAACTACAACAAGCACAACGACAACCACTACCACCACAACAAGACCCACAACTACAACAAGCACAACGACGACTTCGACTACTACAATAATTACAACATCAACTACTACAAATACTATGATTGCTATTGTAAATATAAATAAAATTGAGCCCAGTGGCTCTTATGTAAAAGGTGCTTTGTTAAACTTAAAGGGAATTGACAGCAAAGGAAATATAATTAAATTTACAGAGGGTGCTGTTGAAGTAGATGATGATGCTGATTTAATAAACGGTGTAGGAGAAAGTATTGTGTGGATAAGCGGCAGCAGCACAGCCAAAGTGAAGTTAACTGACGGCACATATATTCTTCAGGAACAAATTGCACCTGATGGATACAAATTATCGGAAGACATTGTATTTATAATCTATAATGGTCAAATAATGTTAAATGGTTCAAACGTTGATTCCATTAATATGATTGATAAGCCTGTTCCTGTAATAACAATAACTACTACAACAGTAAGTACTGCGCCAAGTACTACAACAAGTACAACACCGCCTGCAATTGAACACCCTGTTATTCGTGGTGATGTTAATGAAGACGGAATAGTTGACGCTTCTGATGCTTCATGTGTCCTTGCAGCATATGCAAAAATCCAGACAGGCGGAGAAAGTACACTTACAGATACACAGACCAAAGCAGCAGATGTAAATAATGACAGAGTTGTCGACGCTTCTGACGCTTCAAAGATTCTCGCTTATTATGCGGCAATTTCTACCGGTCAAAAACCAACATGGTAATAACAAGCCTCGTCGAAATTTAACGACGAGGCTTATTTTATTGCTCTACCAATTAACTCTTGAAGAATTATATGAAGCTTGGGAGCAAAAGGCAAGGAAGAATACCGCAGGAATACTGTCGTATTACAAGGTATTCTGACGTAGAATTTTACTTTCCAAGCAAAAAAAATTTCAAGAGTTAGTTGGGGGAGCAATATCATTATGTCAGATTTGTCTATTGTGTTTTCTTTCAGATAAACAGATATAAGGATAGTTACATCTTCAAGTATATATGTATTTCTCGCTCGCAATAATAAATTTCGTATATAATTGTAGGCTATTTAATATATTTGATACAATTTTTTAAAACAACAGCAGACAAATCTGAAATCGAAGTTTTCAACAATGAAAAATGTTTGTATTTATCCGCATATTGCACAAAATTCAATGTTTATAATTATGCATGTATCCAAACTTTTCAAAAATTTTTTAAAATGCAACGTTTTTCCGTTGCAAAAAGCCTCATTTCAGCCTATATATGGAAGGGGTTTTTATTCAGAGAACTAATACCAATCCCTGAAACAACAGTAGACAAATCTAATGGCATAAATGCTGCATGTCGTCGTTGGACTTCCTCACCATACGACAGTATGCTTTCGTCGTCCGCCTTGACATACATCATTTCTGCTCATCATCTTTGTCTACTAACATTTTAGGGATTGGTATAAAAATACACTGTTTAAAAACACGCCTATAGACAAGCAAAAGATTTTATAGTATAATAAATCTATGTAAAAAACATATCCGAAAGGAGATTATTATGAAATACAAATGTCTTGTAGTTGATGACGAAAAAGACCTTGCCGATTCCATTGCCGAATATTTCAATATGTTCGATGTCCCCACATTCTGCGTATATGACAGCGATTCATGTATGGAATTTTTTAAGGAAAATCAAGCGGAGCTTATACTTCTCGATATAAACTTAGGTGAAAATTCAGGATTTGAGCTGTGCAAAAAAATCAGAAAAGAAATGAATATCCCCATATTCTTCATAAGTGCCCGTTCAAGCGAGGACGATATGATTATTGCCCTCAATATCGGCGGAGATGATTACATCTGCAAACCATTTTCTTTGGGCGTACTATGCGCAAAAGTCAAAGCCGTATTGAAACGCTATGAAGAAAGCAATATTGAAAAATCTGAAATAATCAGATTTAGCGATGTTGAAATCGATTTAAGTACAAGAACGGTGAAAAAAAGCGGTGAAATGATAAAACTGAAATCAATGGAGTACAAGCTTCTCGCCTATCTTATAAAAAATCCAAACCGCGTAATTGACAAAAATGAGTTGTTTGATAACGTCTGGGAGGATAAATTTACAAGCGACGGTACTCTCAACGTGCATATAAGGCATTTACGGGAAAAGCTTGAAGAAAATCCCAATGAACCGCAGTTTATACAGACTGTATGGGGTACAGGATATATATTCCAAAAGGATAGCCTATGAAAAAGAAAAATTTAATATTATTTTTAATTCTCCTCATAATTATCAACGGTATATCCGCATTTATTGTTATGAGCGAATGTAAGGAAAGTGCCCGACTTGATACAATTCAGATAAACGAAGCAATTTACACCGCCGCAGAAAACTGGAACAGCCTTTCTTCTGAAAAAGCTGATATTATTGAAAGTCCCTATGATTTCGATTATGCAGTAATTGACCGCAATGATAATCTGCTTATGACAACCTATAAGGATATACCCACATCTGTTGTAGATGCTTCTGCTGAACGCTGCACTATAAGGGCAATTGAATCAGATAAGGAAATAATCGGCTGGCTGATTATTCCAAATGACGCAAGGAGAATAATTTCTAACAAGCAGAAAAGCATAATTATAACATCTCTTATAACAAATTTAATCGTCATTATTCTTATATTAGCTTATTATTTGTACCTTAACCGCAAGATTATCAGACCTTTTGAAAAGCTGAAAAGATTTGCCGCAAATGTTGCAAGAGGTGAGCTTGATATTCCTCTTGATATGGATAAAAGTAATATTTTCGGTGATTTTACTGAAAGCTTTGACCTTATGCGTACTGAACTTGCGGCTTCAAAAGAGCGTGAACGGCTTGCAAATATAAGTAAACAGGAGCTTGTGGCACAGCTTTCACACGATATAAAAACTCCCGTAGCCTCTATTACAGCTATTTCCGAAGTTATGCAGGTTACTGCAAATGACGAAAAACAGCAGGAAAAGCTCACACGAATCATCGAAAAAGCAAATCAGATTGACAAGCTTATAACCGACCTTTTCAATTCCACAATGGAAGAACTGAATCAGCTTCATGTTGAAATATCAGATGTAAGCAGCGATGAAATTACGGAACTAATCGAATCAAGCGATTTCAAAAAGCAGATTTCAAAGCTTGATATACCCGATTGTATTGTATCTGCGGACAAGCTTCGTCTTGGACAAGTTTTTGATAATATAATTTTCAACTCATACAAATACGCAGATACATCTATTGAAGTATCCACTGAAATTGATAATGATTTTCTTGTAATAAAAATCTCCGATTTTGGCGAAGGTGTGCCAGATGAAGATTTGCCGCTTATTATGAAAAAATTCAGGCGCGGTTCAAATTCCAACGGCAAAAGCGGCAGCGGATTGGGATTATACATATCTGCACAGCTTATTGAAAAAATGGGCGGAAGTATCAGCTGTTACAATACAGAAAAGGGATTTTGCACAGAATTAAGAATTTTGATGTCATAATTAAGGAACTGTTAAGAATCAGATAAAGACAGTTAAGAAAATAAAAAGTATAATAAAAATACAGGCTGATGCTTGTAAATTTATTGGATACGGAGTAACAGTTATGAGCAAAAAAGTATTGATTAAAACTGAAAAGCTGTGCAAAACCTTTTCAAACGGCGGCTTACAGCAGCATATTATTAAAAATCTTGACCTTGAAATATATGAAGGGGATTTCACTGTAATTATGGGTTCATCAGGTGCAGGGAAGTCAACGCTGTTGTACGCGCTTTCAGGAATGGACAAGCCTACTCTGGGAAAAATCACTTTTTCGGGTGATATTATTTCCGATTATTCCAGCGATAAGCTTGCAATATTCCGCAGAAAACACTGTGGCTTTGTGTTTCAGCAGATTCACCTTATGGATTCCATGAGTATTATGGATAACGTCCTCAGCGCAGGACTTCTCACAGGGCAAAAGAAAAAAGAGCTTATCGAAAAATCAAAAAAACTCTTTGCAAAAGTTGGACTTGATGAAAAGCTGCAAAAGAAATTCCCCTCTCAGCTTTCGGGAGGTGAAACTCAGCGAGCAGGCATTGTAAGGGCAGTTATAAACTCTCCAGATGTAGTATTTGCTGATGAGCCTACAGGGGCGCTTAACAGCTCAAACAGCGACGCGGTTCTTGATATATTGTCTGAAATAAGCAATGAGGGACAATCTGTCGTTATGGTTACTCATGATATGAAATCGGCAAGACGCGGAAACAGAATAATATACGTCAAAGACGGTACAGTGTGCGGTGAATGTGACCTCGGAAAATATGTAAGCGGCGATAAAGAGCGTCACGAAAAGCTCCGTACATTCCTTAAAGAAATGAACTGGTAAGGAGTGCGGATATGAATAAAATTATTAATCTGATTAAATCAAACATCAGAAAAGATGCAAAACAGACTATTTCATTCTTTTTTATTATAATATTTGCCTCTGCACTGCTTTATATAGGCTTTATCACTGCAAGAGGCTATCAATCGCTCTGGGAAACAAAAATAAAAGAGCACGATACACCCCATATTCTCTCAGTTGTTGAAAGCAAGGATACAAATGCTATTAATGAATGTCTTGACAATGTGACAGGAGTTGCGGAATATTCCTATACTGATATGATTCATACAGTTATTACAAATGAAGTCCGCGGAGATGACAATATAGGAGATATTCTTTTTCAGCCCTACAGCAATTTTGGTGTATGCGATAATCCCGGAATGGTGGAATTATCGGAAAATACCTACAAAAATGCAATATATCTTCCTATTGTATGCAAATATTACTGGGATTCCGAGCTTGATACGGAATTCAAATGCACCATAGGCGAAGAAGAATACACCTTTATGGTTGCAGGCTTTTTCGAGCGAATGATGACAGGCGGAAATGGCGTATACAGATATTCAATGTTTGTAAATAATGAAGATTATGAAAGAATTTCAGCAAATCCAACATCTCACAACAACACAGCATATTTTATAAAATTAGATGAAAACGAAGATGATGCGAAAATTTCCGTCCGCATAACAAAAGAATTTGGAAAAAAAGAAATCACCACATTTAATATTTTAAGAAGTGATGCCGAATTTGCAAGAATGCATCTCCCTGATATACTTTCTTCTGTAATGATTGCTTTTTCTCTTATTGCGGTAGTTATAACCCTGCTTGTAATTAATTTCAGGATTTCAAACAGCATTGAACAGGATATAAAAAATATCGGCGTGCAAAAGGCTTTAGGCTATACAAGTATACAGATAAGACTTGCAATTATTCTGCAATTTGCATTAGTAACAGCAGCAGCTTCTGCAATTGGTATCAGCCTTACTTATCTGGTATTACCTGCATGGGAGCAGATTATCAGAACAGAGGCACTCTGCATCTGGGAATACGGAATCGACTGGTTTTGCGTTATGGCTACAGCCGGCTTGCTTACATTTGCGGCAATTGCGGTGTCATTTTTCTCTACAAGAAGAATTAATGAATTACAGCCTGTTACAGCGTTAAGACAGGGCTTGAATGTTCATAATTTCAGAAAAAATCATTTTCCCCTTGATAAGTCAAAAGGCTCACTGGGTATACTTCTTCCATTTAAGGCAATATTCCACTGGGGCAAGCAAAGTGTACTCCTTATGGTTATGATGATTGCAATTGGCTTTACAACAGCATTTGTAATAGCTTTCGGATATAATGTCATTTTTGATGATTCACGTATGATGAGACTGCTATCTTCAAATCACGAAAATGCTACGGTTTTCATTACTGATGATAATATAATTCCTGAAATTGCCGCAATGGACGAGGTTGAAAAGGTTTACAGATATAATTCAGAAATGGCGGCGGCTATAGGTGATTATCAGGTGATTCTTGAATCTGCCGATGATTACAGTGATTTCAGTTTTGACGGAATTTATGAAGGCAGGGCGCCTAAATATGACAACGAGATAGTCATATCCGGTAATATAAAAAAGCATCTTAAAGTTGAATTGGGGAAAGAAATAGAAGTCAGCTGCGGTGCATATACAGAAAAGTTCCTTATTGTAGGATTGACGCAGACCACATCATCAATGGGCTGGGGTTGTTATATCACAGAGGAAGCAAGAATAAACCGCCTGCATATTCCGCTGAATTATACTCATTTGTGCGTTGACCTTAAAGGCGGAATAGGAAGCGGATATGCAGACAGTACAGATGAATTTATCACAAAGCTCAAGGATAAATATAAAGAAAAGATTACAGGTGCTATAAATGTAGATTTCACGCTGTATGAGGATAACTCGCTTCTTGCTATGATGCAAGGAATTGTATTTGTTTTTGCAGTTCTGATACTGCTTTTTGTAACGCTTATCATAAATCTGATTATCAAAACAGTAACCGTAAGACGACAGCACGAATTCGGCATACAAAAGGCTATTGGTTTCACAAGCAGACAAATCAGATGGCAGCTTGCAACAGAAACTATGTCTGTTTCTGTAGTCGGAAATATAATAGGTGCAATTCTTGGCTGTTATTTCACAAATAAAATTGTGTCATTGATTTTCAGCAGATTCGGCGTAATGAAAGCGGATTTTCTTGTGCCTGTTTCCGTGGGGATTGTTTCGGTTATCGGTCTTGCAGTATTCATTTTCACAATAACCTACCTTGTATCGGGAAATACAAGAAAAATTTCGGCTTACAAGCTGATTTGCGAATAATAATATTGCTCCACCATAAGAAGTTATTGCTCCCTCAACCAACTTTTGAATCTTGCCTTTGAAGCAATAACATTTTGAGAATCAGCATAACAACGGCTTTCTATGAATTTTTTGGAACTGTTTTGTTGACTTTCAGCGGTTTATTTGTTATAATTAAAACATATTATAGCAAAGGGGGTGAATCTATGGGAAGATTTTTTACATCAACGCAGATATATAATCCGAAACAGCTTGACCGAGACGGATTCAAGGCGTATTTCTGCGAAAAAATGAAACAAGGGGGCTATGAGGTATGCGAGGCGGATTGTGCTGAGTTATCCTACGTGCTTGTTTTCACGGACAACTGCAAATGGGTAACAATAAGCTCCGAAGCCTATGAACAGGGCAATCGTACTTCACAGGCAGATACTGCACGAATTGCAAAAATGCTTGGAACATACTGTGTTAATACCATTGTCATTGACAGCGACTGTGCAATGCTTAACCTCTATGACAATAAAGGCAATATGACAGATACGGCAGTTATGGGGCGCGCTGACGACTACCTCGGAGATGATATCCCTGCACCTGCAAAAGCTTTATGGGAACAGTTTGTTTCAGATGACAGCACATGGGAGAAGTTTATGTCAGTTATACAGGGGGATTATGTCTTTGTAGAGGACGGATTATCTGAACTTGCCCCTGTTATTGAAATGGACAGCGAAAATATTCTTTTTGAATATGAGGACGCTGATGAAAACGACGAGAACTTCTGTTATCTGTCGTTCAGTAAAGCGTAATTCAAAAAAGAAAAAAGCTCAAATCCTACGGCATCCCCCTTAAATAACTGCGCAAGCCCCTTACAGAATCATCTGCAAGGGGCATTTTCACAGCACTTGACAAAAATCGCTATAAATGATAAAATATTGATATAATATATTTATCGGGTGATTATATGAAAAAAGATTCGGGTTATAATACCGCACAAAAGGAAAAGCTTCTCGACTATCTCATAAATAATAAGGACAAGCACACCAGCGCGCAGGAAATCGACAATTTTCTCCGTTCTGTCGGCTCTCCTGTGGGTATGGCGACTATTTACCGCCAACTTGACCGCCTTGTTGAAGCAGGAACTGTCCGCAAATTCGTAATCGACGGCAAAACAAGCGCCTGCTATCAGTACATCGAAAACGAAAAGGAGTGTCAGGAGCATTTCCACCTGAAATGCCGAAGCTGCGGAAAGCTGATACATCTCAACTGCAATCGGCTTATGGACATAAACAACCATATCGCACAGCACCACGGCTTTATCATTGATCCCTCACAGACCGTTTTTTACGGCAGCTGCTCGGATTGCATCGGCTTATCAGAGGAATAAACCTTGACCTCATCCGTTTCCTCGCCGCTGTCTGTTAAATTTGTCGGTCTGGGAATGTATATTTTCATATCTTCATCTGCCATTTTCCTCACCTCGTTGATATTATTCCTCAATGAAAAGGAATTATTCAAACTATGAAAATTTTTAAAACCCTGCTGACTGTTATTGCGGCAGATATACTTTCACTTTTTATCGGATTAACTCTTGCAGGCTCATCAACCGTGATATTCCGCGTAATATCGGCAATCTGCACTGTTGGAATCCTTGTTTGCGTGCTGGGAAATTTCGCTGCAAAAACAGCCTTGGCGGATATAAAATCCGCACGGCTCAGCAAGAAAAAGCTCTCCCCTGCCATGCCTTTGATTATGAGTATTTCCGCTTCATTTCCCGCAGTTTGCAGTTGGCTGATACTGAGATATTCCCATATAGATTTTTATCGCTGGCATAAAATTATAAACGGGTATTTTATCCAGATTTACAATTTTATAAATCCTGATGCGTCCTCTGCGGCACTGACTTCAAAAGAAATAACAGCTATGTTTCCACTTGCGTTTGTACCTGCGGCTGTATTCCTTGCAGGATATTATATCACTTATTTCAAAGAAAGAGAGGCTAATCATGCCGTCAAACAGTAGAAATCTTGAACCGTCTGAACTTTTGAATTTATACTGGAGTTATTATCAGCTCCATGCTGACCAGCGAATGAAAATTACTGAGCTTTTCATCACCGTTGAAACAATTCTTTTTGGCGTTTACGCCGCCATGTTCGGAGAAAATCTCTCTCTTATGCTGATTATATCCATTGCGGTATTTATTATCGGGCTGATTTGTTACTTTCTCGATGTCAGGTCAACTATGCTGCTCCACGACTGCCGTGTTGCAATCAGAGAAATCGAAAGCCGTTTTATGCCAAATTATTCTCAGAATATGCGGCTTTTCACCTGTGTTAAAAAGCACGAGGGACTTATAAAATTTTCAAAGCTTATCCGTTCATGCTATCTCTCCGTAAGTCTTGCCGGAATAGCTATGATTATTATTTCTGTTTTAGCGTAATTAAAGCCTGCCGATTTTGGCAGGCTTTATATTTATGCATTGACAATTCTTTCATTTTCAAAAAGTCTGCCAACCACAAAAACTGCAATTGCTGAAAACACAACATTTACAGCACATGTTATTATCACGAAGGTAGATGAATAATCGCATACAATGATATCATGCATTACAACCATTGTGTTCCATGCAGGTATGCAAGCATTTATCATTCCCAGTTTATCAACTGTTTCTCCAAAACTTTCCACCATTGTAAGCATGCTTGCAATCATAAGAATCATCATAAATACAGGCGCTACGGTTGTAGCTTGCTTTACGTCCTTAGCTAATGTAGAAAGAATAAGAAGTATTCCCGCAAGTGCAAATACAGCTGTTATCGTAACACCGAAAAGGAGCAGATATTCTGAAAAACTGTAAGAAATGCTTTCTGTGGCTCCTGTTGATTTTGCCAGCTTGGGTAATGAACCTGCCATACCTAAAAATGCAGATATACCGCCTATAATTGCCGCAATAAATACGCAGAGGGACTTACCTGCTGCAATAGCGCTTCTTTTTACAGGTGTAATTAGCATAGTATTTAAAAAGCCCCGTTCCTTATCCCCTGCTACAGACTCTGCGGCAAGATTCATACAGACCATAAATACGGACATAAGTATCATTGTCGGCAATAGTATTCCAAGCATTTTCTTTACAAAGTAATTTTCGTCGCCGTAATCATAATCAATATCAGTATCAGAATTTATTGTGAAAACCTTTGGCTGAAATGCATTGAGAGATTCCAAAGTCATATTATATAGCATTGCAGAATCAGATTTCTCTGAATTGTACCATATCTGAACGTCTGAAAGCTCTGTTTCTCCTGTCTCCACAATTGCAAAATCATCGGGAAATACAACAAGCAAATCACATTTCTTTTCGGAAATCTGATTTTTTATAGAATCGATTTCCAGTTCTGTTGAATTAATTCCAAGCTCTGAAAAAACTTCCATCATATATTCAGGTGCGTTTATACAGTATGCAGTATAGTCTTTGTTGTCTGTTCCGCTTGTGCTTTCACTCATTGTTGACATAAGCATAGCATAACCAGATACTATTATAAAAGGCAACAGTATAATCTGGACTAAAATCATCTTATCAGAAAAACAGGATTTCAGTTCTTTTTTTGTAATTGCAAGTATATCTTTAATCATTTGGTTCATTCTCCTTTATGTTCCTTGTAAATATCATAGAAAGCGTCTTCAAGAGAACGTCCATTTCTGATATTTTCAATAGTATCATTTTCAACAATTTTACCGTCAATGATAATTGCCGCACGGTCACAAATCTTTTCAACAAGGTCGAAAAGATGAGTTGATATAATTACGCATTTACCCTCTGCTTTCATCTGTAAAATAAAATCACGGACTTCTCTCGCGGCAATTATATCAAGACCATTTGTCGGCTCATCAAAGATGATAAAATCGGGATTGTGAATAACTGAAATAACAAGGGAAACTTTCTGGCGCATACCTTGTGAAAGCTTGCTTATCTTTGTTTCAGCAAAAGCGGATATACCAAAGTTTTCAAACAATTCTTTCTTTCGCTTTTTTGCAGTTTCAGCAGGAATATGATAAAGCTCTGCGAAGAAATCATACATTTCATCTGCTGTTGATTTCATATCAAGCTTTAAATCAGTGGTGAGAAACGAGAACTCAGAACGTATATCTGTAGGATTTTCAACAACACTTTTATCGTTGTAGAATACATCACCGCTGTCAGGCTTAATAAGAGTTGAGAGCATTCTCATAGTTGTGGTTTTTCCTGCGCCGTTAGGTCCTAAAAGTCCGAAAACTTCACCTGAATTTGCTGTAAAGCTGATACCATTTACCGCAGTCTTTTTACGGTCTTTCAGGTTAAGTGCCTTTCTCTGCTTTTCACTTACCTGAAATGTTTTCACTAAATTTTCTGCACGTAATCTCTTCATAATTTAAACCTTTCATATTATCTTTTAAATTTTCGTTTACAACGCGTGGTCTTTTTGCAATGCGGACATTCAAAATGAGCTGAAAATGGAGTTACTGTAATAACACCCTTTAAGTAGGTTTTACCACTTGGGGTAAATGTAGTTTGACATTCAGTACATTCAAAATAACCCGCTTTGCTGTCAACTGTTGAACCCAATACAATTCCTAATATTGCAGTGATAATCGCTGAAATTATTAAACTTGCATCATCTTCAATATTAAGATTTTCATAAGCAACCACACTGCAGTTCAAACCTACAGCTATTCCAGACATTAAGAATATCGCTCCTGCCGTCAGCAATCTTTTTATGTTTGTTTTTTTCTCGCCGAGGATGTTTACGATATTTTCTTCAGCTTTCTTCTTATATTCCTCATTGGAAAGCTTTTCACCAGAAAGCAGTTCATTTACGCTTATGTCAAGAATTTCACACAGCGGCATCATAAGTGATACATCAGGCATTCCCTTTCCCGTTTCCCACTTTGAAATTGTTCTGTCACTGACAAGCAACTCGTCAGCAAGTTGACGTTGTGTCATCCCTTTAGCTTTTCTCAACTGCGAAATGAACTGTCCTATTTTTATCTGATCCATTATATTGACCTCCTTTGATTTCAGTATATCATAAATTCAAAAAAATGGAACACACGCACCGTAGAAACTTTAAAAAATCGAACTCTACTATACGTGGAGTGCGTTATATAGCCAAATAGTTACATTTTCTTTTTATAATATGTTCCTACTGCAACCGTTATAATTACGCCCACTATCATATCAATTGCAAGGGTTATGCTTACAACCTCGCTGATAAATCCGCTGATAATTACAGCAATCGCTGTCAGATAGAGTGAAATAAGACTTGAAGTCTGCATTGTTTTCTTAGCTATTTCAATATTTCGTTCATCCGTTTCCTCTATGTAACGCTTTTTGAGCTGTTCCTCATTATGAAGAATAACATATGTACTGACAAGTGAAAAAATTGCTGTGACCATTAATGCTGAAAACACGCCTGTCACCAGTCCCTGTGAAAATTCACTGCCTCCTTTGACAAGAAATTGCACAGTGAAAAATACAATCGGCATAGTAAGACACTTAAATATACTGATTTTAAACTTATTTTCATACTTTTTTCTGAACTCTTTCATAATTTAATCTCCTTATAAATTTTCGTCGCCCTCAAAGATAAAAAGCTCCTCTATCGTCATACCGAAGAATTGTGCAGCTTTGTGGGCAAGTGTTAATGATGCGTTATATCTCCCGTTTTCAAGGGAAATAATCGTTTGTCGGGTAACGCAAAGAGCATCTGCAAGCTCCTGCTGTGTTACTTTACGGCTTTTTCTCAATTCCTGTATTTTGTTTTTCACAAATTTTGTCCTCCCTTCCGCTGCTATACACCAGTACAACAGCGACTGCAACGCCTATTGTAAGCCACGGAAATGCAGCTTCGGTAAATTCTGCAAATGCACCGCCGATATGACTGCTGCTCAAACGGAGTATAAGTGCGGCAGTTATAAAAACAGTTCCGATATTTCTTACAATACTTTTGCCTTTTTGATTAAGCATAATAATTCTCCTTTCAAATTGATGTAAAGTTCACCTTACATTTATAGTATAGCACACTTTACATTATTTGTCAAGTAAACTTTACATGTTTTTTAAAAAAATTTTTTCGGATAAAAAAATACACCTTATCAGAGGTGTCAGACTGTAGAAAAAGGCATATTGTATAACGGACACGGCACGCCGTGTCCCTACAAAACGGCTATTTTACGTTGCACGATGTAGGGTCACGGCGTGCCGTGACCGCAATTTCGGAACGAAATTCACGTTTTTCAACAATCTCACACCTCATCAGAGGTGTACAATTATTAGCGGCTCCCATTAATCAATCGACGGAATCCCCATTTCAGTATCGGGAGAAACTTTGTAATCAGAAAATCGGTAGTCGTTTATAGGTTTTATTTTCTTGTTTTCTTCCTCATATGCAAGAAAAGTCATAGTCAGAGGAATAAAATAGGGATATCCTGCATCGCCCTTTATAGCATTATGGGAATTACGCAATATTTTTATTAAAATAAGATTTATAACAAGAGGAACAAGATTAACAAAATTAAACAGGGCTGTAAAAATCATTATAGCCGTAGAAAGTTTAAGATAAAACAGCTTTTTATAGAAAATAAAATAAAAATACATAGCATATCCTAACACAACTCCGATTAGGCACACAAGCACACTGCGAGTAGTCGCGTATACAAGTGAGAGTTTTTCTCCGTGGATAAAATCAAATGAATCAAAAGCATATGTGAAAAGTATCACAGCAATCAGCGCCACAACATTAAAGAAAAATCCCACCCAGAAATCATGGACATAGACCTCTCGCTTTTTTTGCATTTCAAGCATATGGTCGTTGAAATCGTGCACTTCCTTGTACATCTTGTCCGATGTGATATTTATACTGTTTGAACTTATATTTTCGATTGTAATATAATCAAGCTCATCAAGGCTGATTTTTTTATTATAGTAATTGTTTAATCTCATAGCAATGCCTCCTTATTATTTATATTATAAGACTATATTCATATTTTGTCAATAGTTTTGTAAACATTTGAGTAATACATATTAAATGCCTTTCATTCCAAAATTGTAGATTTCACCAAACAGCCTACAGCATTACTATAATTTTACAATCAATAGCTGAAAGCTAACGACTTTAATCTCAAATTTGCTATTTACAAAACAATAAAAATATGCTATAATAAGCTGATAAATATTGAATTGGAGCGATAAATATGAGTATTTTTGATGTGTTCGACAGAATTTCGCAGAATTCGCACACTTCACAAGGTAAAATAGAATATATAATAGCAGGTCTGGGCAATCCGGGTATGCAGTACGAGGGAACTCGCCATAATGCAGGATTCTGCACTCTTGATACACTTGCATCACAAATGGGCGAGAGCATCAGCCGCCTTAAATTCAAGGGCAAAACAGCCGAGGTAAATATAAACGGCGTCCGCTGTCTGCTCCTTGAACCTACAACATATATGAACAACAGCGGCGAATCCGTTGTACAGGCGCTTGAATTCTACAAGCTCAGCACCGACCGCCTTATCGTTGTATACGATGACATATCCCTTGACCCCGGTAAACTGAGAATCCGCAGAAAAGGCAGTCACGGCGGTCATAACGGAATCCGCAGTATCATCGAGCTTACAGGCAAAGACGATTTTCCGCGCATAAAAATGGGCGTAGGCAAAAAACCACACCCAGATTATGACCTTGCAAAATGGGTTCTGGGCAAATTCAGCAAGGAGGATTCCGAAAAATTCAAATCCGCCGCTGAAAATGCCTGCAAATGTATTAAGCTTATGGTGCAGGGCAAAACAGACGAAGCTATGAATAAATTCAACTCATAGGAGCGTTAAATGAAGCTTTTCAGTAACATTTTCAGTGAGCTTTCGGGATTTAAAAGTATTCTCGAATGTCTTGAAAAAAACATTTCCCCTGTCTCCGTGACAGGACTTTCCCATATACACAGAGCCAGCCTTGTTTCCGCACTTGTCGGAAACAGGGTTAATCTTGTTGTTACGGGTACAGAGGCAGAGGCAAAAAAACTCTGCGACGATGTAAATATGATGACAGGCAGGGAATCCGCTGTTCTTTTTCCCTCAAGAGAACAGGTTTTCACTCCTGTTGACAGTTCTAACCATGAATACGAATATATGCGTATTTCCGCACTTTCAAGAGCCGCGCGAAATAACTGCGATGTGATATGTGCAAGCATTGAAGCTGTAATGCAGCCTGTTATCCCTCCTGATATACTTATTTCATCGGCAATTGAAATATCCGCAGGAGACACCATAGACCGCGATAAACTTTGCCTTGACCTTGCAAAATGCGGATATCAGCGCTGCGAAAAAGTTGAGGGCGCTTCACAGTTTTCCGTCAGAGGAAGTATTATCGACATATTCCCTGTTCAGTCGGATAAGCCTGTCCGTATCGAACTGTGGGACGATGAAATTGAAAGCATTGCGGAATTTGATACGGATTCCCAGCGCCGTTCAGATACACCTATTGACAAACTGGAAATCTCCCCTGCCAGCGAGCTTTTGTGCGAGGGTGAACTGCTTGCACAGCGTCTTGATGCACTCTTGAAAAAGGTACGCGGAAAGCGCATGGAGCTTGTCCGCACACACCTCGGTGCAGATGTTCACCGCTTGAATTCCGGAGAAATCCTCCCCCACGGCATGAAGTATTACAGCCTTGCATATGAGGGACTTTCAACAGTTTTTGACTATATTGACGGTGCAGTGCTTTTCAGCGATTATTCCAACATAGCTGAAGCCGCAAACGGTATAACCACACGTTTCAATGAAGATGTAAAAATTCTCATTGACGAGGGACAGCTTTGTAAAGGACTTGACAATCTTATTGTGGAATTGCCGCAAATTCAGCTTATAGCCGAGAAAAAATGCTGTTTCTATATCAGCACGTTTTTACAAGGCGGTGAGCGTATTGACTACCGCCGCATTATAAGCTTTGAAGCCATGCAGACGGCTTTGTGGGGCGGTGAACTGAAACCTCTTATTGAAGATATGTCAGACTATATCCGACAGGGATACAAAGTTCTGCTCTGCGCAGGAAGCGCAAAAACTCTCCCTATCATCAAGCAGGATCTGGAAGCTGAAAACATCCCTTGTGATATCGCAAATGAAGAATCTGTCCTTCACAAAGGCAGAGTATGCCTTATTTCAGGAGGGCTCAGCGGCGGATTTGAGTTCCCCGAAACAAAGGCAGTTCTTATCGCTCAGGGACTTTCAATGGATTCAAAATCCACCAGAGCGAGAAAGAAGAAAAAGCCGAAATCCGAGGAAATCCGTAGTCTTTCTGATATTACCGAGGGTGATTTAGTCGTACACAGCAGTCACGGTATCGGACGATTTATCGGCATACGCAAGCTGGAATTTGACGGTGTTACCAAGGACTACATAACAATACAGTACGCAGGTACAGATAAACTTTATATCCCCGTAACACAGCTTGATATGGTATCAAAGTATATCGGTCCGAGAGACGATACGGGAGTTAAGCTGACAAAACTCAGTTCAGGAGAATGGCAGAGGAAAAAAAGCAATGTAAAACGTGCCGTAAAGGACATGGCACAGGAGCTTATTGCTCTTTATGCCAAGCGTGAAAAAAGCGAGGGATTTGCCTTTTATCCCGATGATGAGATACAGCACGACTTTGAAAATCGTTTCCCCTACGTTGAAACCGACGACCAGCTGACAGCAATTGCTGAAATTAAGGCAGATATGGAGCGTATTCGCCCTATGGAGCGCCTCCTTTGCGGAGATGTAGGCTTCGGCAAGACAGAAGTCGCTTTCCGTGCGGCTATGAAATGCGTACTTGCAGGCAAACAGTGTGCTATCCTCGCGCCTACGACGGTTCTTGCATTTCAGCATTATCAGACGGCTCTCCGCAGATTCGAGCAATTTCCTGTTAATGTGGAACTACTCAGCCGATACCGCACTCCGAAACAACAGGCTGAAATCATAAAAAAGCTGAAACAGGGACGAATTGACATACTCATAGGCACACACAAAATCATTCAGAAAAGCGTCGTTTTCAACGATTTGGGACTTGCCATAATCGACGAGGAACAGCGTTTCGGAGTTGCTCACAAGGAAAAATTCAAGGAAAGCTTTTCGGGAGTTGATGTGCTTATGCTGTCGGCTACCCCTATCCCCCGCACGCTGAATATGGCTATGAGCGGTATACGCGATATGTCTGTTCTTGAAGAACCGCCACAGAATCGCTATCCCGTACAGACCTATGTTATTGAGTACAACACGGCAACCATTATTCAGGCTATTGTCAGGGAGCTTCGCCGCGGCGGTCAGGCATACTATATCCACAACAGAGTTGAAACCATAGTATCATGCACCGCTAAATTGCAGGAAATGCTCCCCGAAGCCCGTATAGCTTACGCCCACGGTCAGATGAATCAGGAAGAGCTTTCGGATATATGGGAACAGCTTGTAGAGCACGAAATTGATATACTTGTCTGCACCACAATTATTGAAACAGGTGTTGACGTACCAAACGTAAATACCCTTATTATCGAGGATTCCGACCGACTCGGACTTTCTCAGCTGTATCAGCTTCGCGGACGCGTAGGACGTTCAAACCGTCGCGGCTATGCCTATTTTACATATAAACGTGACAAAGTACTGACGGAAATAGCCACAAAGCGTCTCAACGCAATGAAAGAATTTACACGATTCGGCAGCGGATTCAGAATTGCTCTACGCGACCTTGAAATACGCGGTGCAGGAAGTATTCTCGGCGGCAGTCAGCACGGTCACATGGAAGCTGTGGGATATGATATGTATTTACAGCTTCTCTCAGAGGCTATAACCGAGGAAAAGGGTGAAAAGCCTGAAAAAATCCCTGAGTGCCTTGTAGATATCCAGATTGACGCGCATATCCCCGAAAAATACATTTCAAGCCTTAATCAGCGAATTGAGATATACCGCAGAATTATGACAGTAAGAACGGACGAGGACAAATTCGAACTGATTGACGAGCTGATTGACCGTTACGGCGAACCTCCGCGCTCAGTTGTGGGACTTGTGGAAGTCTCACTTATACGAAACAAGGCGGCACATCTTGGAATCACTGAAATATCACAGAAAAACGGACAGATGTATTTCTATACCCAATATCTTACTGTTGACCAGATAGCCGCACTTTCCACCGCGTACAAGGGAAAAATCACCTTTAACGGTTCAGGAAAATCCTATGTTTCCGTGAAGATTATGCCCAAAATCAGCGCATTTGATATGATGAAAGAGGTTATCGATACAATTGATAAGGCTAAAAGATAATATTTGTGGGATATCACAAAAATTCCAGTTCATTATTGTATGGTATTACTCTTTTATATTTTTCCGTTTTATGTTAAAATAATCTTATAGGCTATCGTTTATGACTATGAGGAGATAATTAATATGGATTTAAAAAGATTAATCACGGTATTAACCGCTATGACAATTACAGCCGCATTTACAGGCTGTGCAAATGAAGAAAAAAAAACAGAACCTGAAACCTCAAAGCCTGTGGAAACTACCGTAGCTCCCACTGAGGAAATCACGGAAGCTCCCACGGAAGAAGTAACAGAGGAGGAGCTTATACCCCCATCTCCTGCTGAATGTGACGATCCCAACGCCATAACCTTTGACGACGGGGATTTCAGCTTTGCTCAGCCTAAGCTTGATGATGTTGATTCCGCTCAGGGACTTCTTTCAGTTGAGGAAATTCAGGGCAATAAAATGCTCCGTTTCAACGATGCAGGTACAAACTTTGTGGACGGTACAGTTCAGAAGATTATGTTTGATGCCGCAAAGCTGCTCACTCCCGAAAATCTTGCAAAAGTGCGCTCCATTGAAATGGACGTATACGCAGACGCTACAGCCGATAATTTCAAGAACGATAATGGCGAAAATGTTATGGCTCCCGGCTGGATTGGCGGCGGCGGCGGCGCTAACGTTGCCGACGATGTATGGTATGAATTTGCAGAATGGGACGGCGGCGAGTACAACTTTGAAATGTCAGGAGCTGTTCACGTTGAATTTAAATTTCTCCTTGCTCTTGGCGGTCAGTGTTGGAATGAGACCATGGAAGAAGCCACATTCCAGATTATGCGCTGGGGTGCTCAGAGTGAGGGTAATTTCTACGTTGATAATTTAGTTTTCAAGGACGAGGAGGGCAATTCCCTGCCTATTGATAAGGCGACTCCCACTGAAGAGCCTACAGAAGTTATTATGCCTGGAGATATGGCGAGATAATTTTAAAAAGCTATTGCATTATTATATAAAAAATGATATAATATAATAACATGTAAAAATAGCCGTATAAACGGCAAAAGGAGAATGAAAAATATGAATTACGGACATTTCGACCTTGCGAACAAGGAATATGTCATCACAAATCCCGCAACACCTGCACCATGGGCGAACTATCTCGGCGATCCCGAATACGGCGCTATGATTTCAAACAATGCCGCAGGCTACAGCTTCGTTAAATCAGGAGCTAACGGACGTGTATCACGTTTCCGCTTCAATTCCGAAATGGCGCTCCCCGGCCGTTACATCTACATCAGAGACAATGAGGCTAACGATTACTGGTCTGCTTCATGGCAGCCTGTAGGCAAGCCCCTTGATAAGTATAAGTCCGAGTGCCGCCACGGTACTGCTTATACAGTTATTTCCGCTGAATATACAGATATCAAGTCAGAGGTGACATATTACGTTCCCTACGGCAAGACATACGAGGTATGGCGCGCTAAGGTTACAAATAATTCCGATAAGGAAAGAAAGCTGTCTGTTTTCGGCTTCGTTGAGTTCACAAATGAGCCCAATTACGAGCAGGACCAGATTAATCTCCAGTACACCCTTTTCATCACACGTACAAGCTTTGAGGAAAACAAAATCATTCAGCATATGAATGAAAATACAGGCTTTGATGAAAACGGCTATAACGGCAGTGAGAGATTCTTCGGCATGGTCGGTCAGGAAATCTCAGGCTATAACGGTTCTCTCAGCAACTTTATCGGACCTTACAGAACATTCTCAAATCCCATTGCTGTTGAAAACGGCAAGTGCGACGGCGTTATGAACTATAACTCCAACTCCTGCGGTGCACTCCAGAGTGATATTACCCTTGCTCCCGGCGAAACTAAGGAATTTATATACATCATGGGACAGAAAACAGATGCCGAGGCTACTGCTATTCTCAACGAGTACAAAGTTGCAGGTAAGGTTGACGCAGAAGTTCAGCAACTTAAAGATTACTGGCATGGTCAGCTTTCAAACTTCTCCGTTGAAACTCCCTCTGATGAGTTCAACAATATGATTAATGTATGGAATGCTTATCAGTGCTTCATCACATTTATCTGGTCAAGAGCCGCTTCATTCATCTACTGCGGTCTCAGAAACGGCTACGGCTACCGTGACACAGTTCAGGATATTCAGGGTATTATCCACCTTGACCCCGAAATGGCAGCTGAAAAAATCCGCTTCATGCTGTCTGCTCAGGTAAGCAACGGCGGCGGACTTCCCCTTGTAAAGTTCACACATGATGCAGGTCACGAGACATGCCCCGATGAAAACGACGAAAACAGCGTATACGCAAAGGAAACAGGACATCCCTCATACCGTGCGGACGACGCTCTTTGGCTGTTCCCCACAATTATGAAGTATATCGGCGAAAGCGGTAACAAGGGCTTCCTTGACGAAGTTATCACATATGCCGAAGAGGGCGGCGGAGAGGCTACAGTATACGAGCATCTCAAGAACGCTATTCGCTTCTCTATGGAGCGTCTTGGCGACCACGATATGCCTGCTGGTCTCCACGCTGACTGGAACGACTGTCTCCGTCTGGGAGCAAAGGGCGAATCCACATTCGTTGCATTCCAGCTCTACTACGCTATGACAGCTATCAAGGAAATGGCTGTATTAAAGAATGATACAGATTATATCGCATATATCGACGAGGTACAGGCAAAGCTTGCCGACGCTCTTGAAAAGTGCTGGGATGAGGACAGATTTATCCGTGGTATCCGCGAAAACGGCGATATCGTAGGTGCAAAGAATGACCCCGAGGCTAATATGTGGCTCAATCCTCAGTCATGGAGCGTAATCTCACGCTTCGCATCTGAGGAACAGGCTGAAAAGGCTATGAACAGCGTTTACAATATCCTCAATACACCTTACGGCGCAAAGCTTCTTGACCCACCTTACAAGTATCATCACTTCAAGGGCGCGCTGATGCAGGTATTCAACCTTGATACAAAGGAAAACGGTGGTATCTTCTCACAGTCACAGGGCTGGCTGATTCTTGCAGAAGCCCTTATGGGACACGGCAACCGTGCATTTGAATACTTCATGGAGACTGCTCCTGCTGCTATGAATGATAAGGCTGAAATCCGCGTACTTGAGCCATATGTACACGGTCAGTTCACTGAGAGTAAGGCTTCACCCTATGAGGGACGTTCACACGTTCACTGGCTTACAGGAACAGCTTCAACTGTTATGGTTGGCTGTGTTGAGGGTATCTGCGGTATGCGTCCTGACGCTGACGGACTGACAATCGCTCCCTCTATTCCATCTGATTGGGATAGCTTTAAAATTACAAAGATGTTCAGAGGAAAGAAACTCAATATTGTTGTGGACAACTCCGCACACGTTGAAAGCGGCGTAAAATCTGTAACTCTCAACGGCGAGGCACTTGACGGAAACTACATCTCCGCAGTTAAACTTGCAGATGTAAATGATATTAAAGTCATTCTCGGATAATAAGCTAATATTCAATACCGTGCATAAAATGTGCGGTATTGTTATATAATAATCTATATGTACCAAGGAGGTAATAATAATGTCAGAAGCTAAAAAAACAAAATATGCAGGTACTCAGACTGAAAAAAATCTTCTCGCTGCATTTGCAGGTGAATCTCAGGCAAGAAATAAGTACACATATTTCGCATCAAAGGCTAAGAAAGAGGGATACGAACAGATAGCTGCCCTTTTCCAGAAAACAGCTGATAATGAAAAAGAACACGCTAAAATGTGGTTCAAGGAGCTGAATGGTATCGGCACAACTGCTGAGAATCTCGCTGCTGCTGCCGACGGTGAAAATTACGAGTGGACAGATATGTATGAAGGATTTGCAAAAACTGCCGAAGAAGAGGGCTTTACAGAGCTTGCCGCAAAATTCAGAGCAGTAGCCGCAATTGAAAAGCATCATGAGGAGCGTTACCGCGCACTTCTTAAAAATGTAGAAACAGCACAGGTATTTGAGAAATCCGAGGTTAAGGTATGGGAGTGCCGCAACTGCGGTCATATCGTAGTGGGCACAAAATCACCCGATATATGCCCTGTATGCGCACATCCTCAGGCATTTTTCGAGATTCACGCTGAGAATTATTAATATAACCCAAAGGGACACGGCAATTTAAACCGTGTCCCTGTTTTTTTATTTTTGAGGAAGTTCTGATATCATCTTTGCATCATATTTCTGTATAGTAAGCGCATCAGCGGCTGTTATACCATTCGTGCCGTCAACATCGCCATTGACTGTGCCCTGCTCGGAAAGTCCATATTTATCATTGTTTCCCAGAGCCTGCAAAATCGCCGTAGAATCGGCAATTGTTACCTTGCCGTCACAATTAGCATCACCGTAGAGAATATCCGAAACTGTTGTTGTTTCTGTTGTAGTTGATGATGTCGTAGTTGTAGTAGTTGTTGTTGTGGCTGGCTCTGTAGGCTCGGTAACATCAGAGGAATCCACTGTGTAAACCGTTTCATACATAAGTCTTGCCCACTCCTCACGCATTGCCGCATATCCAACATCTGAGGGATGAACACCGTCTCCGCTGAGATAATCGGGATTTTCTGATAAGAATTTCTCAAAATCAGGACCTTTTACAATTTTATCCCCATATTCCTCGTAAAGGCGCTCAATTTCGGCATTATAAAGGGGTACGTTATTCATTACATCCTCGTTTGATGAACCGGGAATCTTTGGCAGTACAGGTATTTTTCCTGCGGCAAGTATAGCATCAATCATATACTTTGTATTGCTGTAATATTCTTTAGTGCCGTTTGGATTGCCCCAGCAGTCATTTGTACCGTAAGCAAGGCTGACATATTTAGCATGGGAGGTTTTAAGCCAGCGGTCAATATTTTCCTTGCCGTCAATACTGCGAATACCGCCGATACCGCCGTTTTCCTGAATGGGAAAATAACGGCTGTCAATGGTGTTAATATGAGCTGCAAAACCTGTACCATAGCAGTTATTCATACCGCCTGCGGTTATGGAATCACCCAAAAACAGCCAACTGTCAGAAACTCCTTCGCTTACATTGTGGATATCGAAATTAATGCTTGCCTGCTTGCCGCTTTCGTCGTCGGCTTTTTCGATATTAAGGCGAATCCAGTTGTATTTCTCCATGTTTACGAGATGCTGTCGTGAGCTGAGAGTATTACCTGTAACTGTTTCAACAATTTCCCAGTTATCCTCAGGATACGCGCCGCCCTCAGCCGCATTGACTTCGATAGTATAGTCGGAAGGCTCCATATTGCGACTTTTGTAATTGCCGATATAGTCGTATGAACTGGTATTGTACCACACAGCAATAATCTGCTTTTTCTGTTCTGCGGGAACTGCGGAAAGGTCATATGCTATGTAGTCAGGGGAAGTCAGAAAGCAGAATGAAAAATAATGCTCATCATTTGCCGCAGTAGGCTGACTTGCCTTTCCCGAATATACGGGGCAGTTCCTGCTGATTACAGGGTTAGGTGTAACCTTTGCATAGGTTGTTAATGTGCTTAAAGATACAATTGTAGCAGCAGCTGCTGTAACTGCAGAAAGCACTTTTTTGATTGACTTGCTCATTGATAAAAAAGCTCCTTTCGATTAATTAATTTATCCCTTAAACAATATATCTGCTAATTAATTATATCACATATTATTTTATTATTCAAGAGGATTTTATGTATTTGATTGTAAATTCAACTATTTTTTCATAAAATGATACCTAAAATATTAGAATGTAAGAATGTAAGGATGATAAACAGCTTTTCCTGCTGTAACATGAAATGATATCAAATATTATTTGACTTTTTTATTTAAATATGGTATAATGTGCAAAACAAATAGTATGGAGGCGATTTTTTGAAATCCAAGATTAGTTATTGGCTGAATTTATTATGGTCATGTATTGTAGCATTTACATTTCCGATATGTTTTGGCTTGATTTATCTAAATTTAACTGGATACGCCAAGGGATACAGCTATAATTTAGGCGGTGAAAAGGATATTTCGGTTTTGCTGGGAGTTATTGAACTGATAATATGGCTTGTTTTTGCATTGCCGTCTAATTTATATGTCTTTTCAAAAACGAAGAAAAATGGCAGAAAATATCTGTATATGCTTATTGCCTTGTATGTAATTCTTGCTGTTGGATGTATTTTTCTTACAGGTGGATTCGCCGCATATACCAAAGGTGTATTTAACATCGAATAAAACGCAGGAGGAAATAACATGAAAAAATATCTAATTATGACATCAGTTCTTGCATTCTCCATAATAGTCTGCCTTATTGACGCTGTTTTACAGCCAAACTATTTTGTAAAAATCCCAATAAAAATAATATTTTTCTTAGCATTGCCAATGCTGTTTTTTATAAAAAACAAAAGCGATTTCAAGGATTTTAAATCCCTTTTCGTATTCAGAAAAAAGGGTATTCTGAAAGCCTTTTTGTTAGGAATCGCCGTATATACTGTGATTTTATCGGGATATCTGCTTACAAAAAATATATTTGATTTTTCAAATGTAACATCAAGCCTGACCGAAGGTATGGGGATTACAGCGGATAATTTTATTTACGTATCCCTGTATATATCCCTTATGAATTCATTTTTAGAGGAATTCTTTTTCAGAGGATACGGATTTATGACGCTGAAGAAACATACATCTCCTAAAATCGCCTATATTTTCAGTTCAGCAATATTTGCAATTTATCATATAGGCATGTTATTAGATATGTTCAGTATCGGTGTATTACTGCTGCTGATGTTCGGGCTGATAGCAGGCGGTTGTATATTCAACTATCTTAATGAACGCAACAATAGTATATATCCCTCTTGGTTTGTGCATATGTTTGCCAATTTTGCAATTAATACCGTAGGATTTATTTTGTTCGGGATAATATAAATTCATCTTAACATTGCAGAATAATCATTTTTAATGGATTACAATTTCCGTTTCAACAAACTCTTGACTTTGCTTTGAAATATATGATATAATAGATGTATTATTGAATAAAGGTAGGTTTTTACTATGAAAAAGATTTTATCAACAACTGTGGCGGCGCTTGCTTGCCTTACATTTTTTACAGGCTGCGGCGGAACAAAGGAAAATACCGTACATACAGCCGATGACCTGAAAAACAAGAAAATCGGCGTTCAGTTGGGCACTACCGGTGACGCTCTTGCGGGAGATGTTGAGGGCGCTACTGTTGAACGTTACAAGAGAGGTGCCGATGCTATTCAGGCTCTCAAACAGGGAAAAATTGACGCTGTAATCATCGACAACGAGCCAGCTAAGGTATTCATCGAAAAAAATGAGGGACTTCAGATTCTTGACGAGGAATTTGCAGTTGAGGAATATGCAATCGCGCTCAAAAAGGGAAACACAGAACTGACAACCGCTATAAACGACGCTCTTGCCGAACTTAAGGCTGACGGTACTCTTGAAAATATCGAAAAAAACTGGATTGGCGAGGAATATGGCAAGTATCCCTATGAATCCCCTGAGGGTACGGAATATCCTAACGGCACTCTTATAATGGCTACAAATGCGGAGTTTCCTCCTTATGAATTTCTTGAAAATCAGGAAGTAGCAGGCTTTGACGTTGATATGATGACAGCCGTATGTGATAAGCTTGGCTACGAGCTTGAAATCGAAAATATTGCTTTCGATTCCATTATTGCATCTGTAAACAGCGGAAGAGCTGACGTTGGCGTTGCTGGTATGTCCGTAACCGAGGACAGACTGAAAAACGTTGATTTCACCGACGCTTATACAACTTCAACTCAGGTTATCATCACAAGAGCAGACTGATAAGGAGTAACATATAATGGGATTCATAAACAGCTTTAAAGACTCATTTTATGAGAATTTTATTGCAGAAGACAGGTGGAGATACCTTACAGACGGTCTGAAAAATACTCTTTTAATAACAATTCTTGCTGTAATTATCGGTATTATTCTCGGATTTATCGTTGCAATTATCAGAGCAACCCACGATAAAACAGGAAAGATGAAAATTCTCAATTTTCTCTCAAAGATATACCTGACAGTTATCCGCGGAACTCCTGTGGTTGTTCAGCTTTTGATAATATATTTCGTAATTTTCGGCTCTGTAGATATCAGCAAAATATTTGTAGCCGTACTTGCATTCGGACTTAATTCGGGCGCTTACGTTGCAGAAATCGTCCGCTCAGGTATAATGTCTATCGATAACGGTCAGTTTGAGGCAGGTTCAAGCCTTGGTCTGAGTTACCGCCAGACTATGACGAATATAATACTTCCGCAGGCTTTCAAAAATGTACTTCCTGCCCTTGCAAATGAATTTATTGTATTACTTAAAGAAACATCTGTTGCAGGATATATAGCAATCGCTGACCTTACAAAAGGCGGAGATACTATTATCAGCCAGACCTTTAACCCGTTCCTGCCCTTAATCGCAGTAGCGTGCATATATCTTGTAATGGTAATGTTCCTTACACATCTAATTACAAAGCTTGAAAGGAGACTTGCAAAAAATGATAAGCGTTAAAAATCTTAACAAGTCTTTTGGCGAGCTTCACATCCTGAAAGATATTAATGAGGAAATCCACAAGGGTGAAAAGGTTGTAATCATAGGTCCGTCGGGCTCGGGAAAAAGCACATTCCTCCGCTGTCTTAACCTTATGGAAACTCCTACATCGGGCGAAATCTTTTTTGAGGACGTAGATATCACAAAGGCAAGTATAAAAGAGGTTAATTTTCTGAGAAGAAAAATGGGAATGGTTTTTCAGCATTTCAATCTCTTTCCGCATCTTACAATAAAGAAGAATATCACCCTTGCCCCCATAAAACTGGGAATTATGACAAAGGAAGAAGCCGACAAGAGAGCCATGGAACTCCTTGAAAAAGTCGGACTTGCTGACAAAGCTGAGCATTATCCAACGCAGATTTCAGGCGGTCAGAAGCAGAGAATTGCCATTGCACGTTCTCTTGCCATGAATCCTGAGGTTATGCTTTTCGATGAGCCAACTTCGGCGCTTGATCCCGAAATGGTCGGAGAGGTTCTCAATCTTATGAAAGAGCTTGCAGATGATGGTATGACAATGGTTGTGGTAACTCACGAAATGGGCTTTGCCCGTGAGGTTGCTTCCCGTGTTATGTTCATGGAGAACGGAAGAATTCTTGAACAGGGCGAGCCTGAGACTTTCTTCGGAAATCCACAAAATCCGCGTTTAAAAGAATTTTTGTCAAAGGTATTGTAGTATTTGTATCATGAAAAAATGCACCCCGAAAGGTGCATTTTTTCAGCTTTTACAGCAAAAAGGTCTGCCCGAAAGCAGACCTTTTATTATAGTATAATTCAATTACTTAATCATCTTAGCAACTTCGTCAGCGAGGTTATCTTCCTTCTTCTCAACGCCTTCGCCTCTCTCGTAACGAACAACGTCAGTTACAGCGATTGTGCCGCCAAGGTTCTTAGCCTCTGCATCAACATAACCCTGAACGCTGAGCTTGTCATCCTTAACGAATGACTGCTCAAGGAGGCAGTTCTCAGAGTAGTACTTGTTGATCTTACCGTTGATGATGCCTTCCTTAACTTTCTCAGGCTTGGATGCCATCTTAGGATCCTCTGCCATCTGAGCGAGCATGATCTCCTTTTCCTTCTCAACAACCTCAGCGGGAACATCCTCACGACAGAGATAAGGAGCGTTAAGAGCTGCGGACTGCATAGCAACATCCTTACCGATAGCTGCAACAGCGTCTGCGTCAAGCTCTGTATCCATCTTTACGAGAACACCGATGCTGCCGCCGTTGTGGATGTAAGAAGCAAGCTTACCCTCCATTCTAACGAAACGACGGATAACGATATTCTCTCTAATCTTCATACCAGCAAGCTCAGTAAGAACATCGCCGATTGTAGCTGTACCGCCGCTGATAACCTCAGCCTTGAGAGCCTCAACATCAGCAGGATTCTTCTCAATAATTGTATTAGCAACGCCTGCAACAAAGTTCTTGATATCGTCTGTGTTAGCAGCGAAGTCTGTCTCTGTGTTTACTTCGAGGAGTACGCCAACATTGCCGTTTACAACAGCTGTAACGATACCCTCAGCAGCAGCTCTGCCGCTCTTCTTAGCCTGTGTAGCAAGACCTTTTTCTCTGAGGAACTCAATAGCCTTGTCCATATCGCCGTCGTTGGCTTCGAGAGCCTTCTTACAGTCCATCATGCCAACGCCTGTAGCGCTCATAAGTTCTTTAATCTCTGCAACGGAAACCTTTCCCATTGTTATTACCTCCTAAAATAATTTATTATATAATCCGCAAAAACCCGAACATAATATTCGGGTTTTCACTTGAATGATTCTTAATTATTCAGCATCTGCCTCTTCAGCTGCCGCTTCCTCAGCGGGAGCCTCAACAGCCTCAGCAGCGTCGTCGCCCTGTCTGCCTTCGATAACAGCGTTAGCGATTGTACCAGCGATGAGCTTTACAGCACGGATAGCATCATCGTTACCGGGGATAACGTAATCAACCTCATCGGGATCGCAGTTTGTATCAACGATAGCAACAATCGGGATGTTGAGTTTCTTAGCCTCAGCAACAGCAATCTTTTCCTTGCGGGGGTCTACGATAAAGAGAGCTGCAGGGAGCTTCTTCATTGTCTTGATACCGCCGAGGAACTTCTCAAGCTTCTCAATCTCGAGGTTGAGCTTAACAACTTCCTTCTTGGGGAGAAGATCGAATGTGCCGTCCTCTTCCATTGTATGAAGCTGCTCAAGTCTCTTGATACGAGTCTGAATTGTCTTGAAGTTAGTGAGCATACCGCCCAGCCATCTTGCATTTACATAGTGAGCACCAGCGCGTGTAGCCTCTTCCTTAACGGAATCGCCAGCCTGCTTCTTTGTACCTACGAAAAGAACCTCGCCGCCCTCTGCTGCGATGTCGCGAACGAACATGTAAGCCTCTTCGAGCTTCTTTACAGTCTTCTGAAGGTCGATGATGTAGATACCATTTCTCTCTGTGAAGATGTATGGTGCCATTTTGGGGTTCCAGCGTCTTGTCTGGTGTCCGAAGTGAACGCCTGCTTCAAGAAGCTGTTTCATTGAAACTACTGCCATTGTGGTAGTCCTCCTTAAAATTGGTTATTATTAATCCTCCGCAGAACTTATCTCACGTGCCACGTCCGCAGACGCACCGACCCGCAAAAATCCTGCGTGTGAATTGCCTTATAATTATACCATATTCCCACAAATTTGGCAATAGCTATCCAAACAAACTTTTAAAACACCAAAATTTATTTTTTGTGCATTTTGCCGCAGATGAATCTACAAGTATAGTATCATTGCCTATAACTTTCACGCAATCACAGGGCAGCTCCACGTCATTCTCCTTGCCGAAAAGCCCGAATAATCGATATCCGCCGTATATTATCAGTGATATTATCTCTGATTTTTCAGTATCCATACGCACATCGTCAATATAGCCAAGGCGTTCCCCTGTTTTAACGTCTATGACTTCTTTTCGCTTAATTTCGTCAAGACTGCATATCATATCTCCGTACTCCTTTTTCTACAGGATATGACATTATGCTTGGCAGATATGCAAAAGCGCCGCACAAAACATGCGGCGTTTCTGCTATTTATTATTCATCATCGTCTTTTTTATTCTTAACCGCAATTACAGAAGATACAACAGCTATAACAACAGCAAGACCAACAATAAGAACAAGGGGTATCACAGGGAATCTGTCTCCCGTTGCAGGTGAAGCAAGTGCAAGTGCAAGAATTGATAACATATCCATAATTTTTTGTCCTCCCATGAAGTAATGCGGTATTTTTTACCGTTGTGTTACATTATACCACATATCACATCATTTGTCAAATATCATTCAAAAAAGTAAAACATCGGTATCTCAGTGCCGCCCGTAGAGCTGTACGCATAGTACTCCAGCACCCGACTTGCATCGGAAGAATCCACCGCGCCGCTTTTGTCAATATCAGCCCGAGCAGTCTGTTCTCCGCTGAATCCGCTTTGTCTGCCCGTGGAAAGTGCAGCATATTCCTTAAGAATATCTGTAGCATCTGAGGAATCAACAGAACCGTCGCCGTTTACATCGCCGTAATCAACAATTTCCACAAAGGAAAAGCCGTTTGCGACTGCATATTCATATGCAGCTGTTTCTTTATATCCGTAGATTGTCGAATCAATTCTTATGTAATTCGGATAATAATAAGCATATCCAAGAGCATGTTCGCCGATTTCTGTTACAGAGGCGGGAATTATAATGCGTTTCAGACTGTACATATTCAATGCTGCCGTACTTTCGATAGTCTTTACACCATTTTCAAAAATCAGTGTATCAACATCGTAGCAACCGTGAAAAGCATGGTCAACAATTGTTTCAACTCCTCCGCCAACTGTAATTTCGTCAAGAGATATACAAAGCTGAAACGCACATTCACCGATAGTTTTTACATTTGTCAGATTAATCTTTTCAAGAGAGTGACAGGTCGTAAAAGCATATAAGTTGATTTTTTCAAGCTCATAAGGGAAATTTATATTTTTAAGATTTCTGCATGAAGCAAATGCCTTATAATCGATTTCCTTTACAGTATTCGGAAGAACAACATCGGTTATTGTCTGATTATCCTCAAAAACACATTTACCTATAGCTGTAACGTTTTTGCCGTCTATTTTTTCCGGAATTACAACCTGCGCATCTTCTCCGTTATATTCCTCTATGGTAATATTGCCGTCATCGCCTACGGAATAGGTAAAATCTCCATATGTCATCCAGTCCTCCGCATTAACGGGAAATGCCGATAAAGCTTTCATGGAAATCAGCATACCTGTAATCAACGAAAGAAATTTCTTCATAATATTCTCCTTTTAAAATCTGAAATCACGCTCGCCGTTTCTGATTTTGTCAAGATAATCCAGAGCTTTTTCACGGCGCTTTTCATCAGGAACTTTCTGAATCTCGCGGTCTATAAGCGCCTCTCCGATTTTTCTTGTCTCAGAACTTGCATAGTCCTGTAAATACTCCTGCAATGTCAGCAGAGCATTTGGATGACAGCAATTCTGAATCTGTCCCACCTTGCAGAGTGCCATAAATCTGTCACCTGTACGTCCCTCGCGATAGCAGGCAGTACAGAATGAGGGAATATATCCGCCCTCCATAAGCCACTTTACAACCTCGTCAAGAGTACGCTGGTCAGATACATCAAACTGCTCTGTATCGTGAGGTCTTTCCTCATTTGCATATCCGCCTACGGATGTTCTTGAACCGCCTGAAATCTGTGATATACCAAGTTTAAGAACTTTTTTACGGCATTCTTCGCTCTCTCTTGTGGAGATAATCATACCTGTATAAGGCACAGCGATTCTGATACAAGCAATAATTTTAGCAAAAGTATCATCATCAATGCCGTTGTCAAACTGTGTGGGGTCAATATCGGAAGCTCTTTTCAGACGAGGAACGCTGATAGTATGCGGACCAACACCGTGAACAGCTTCGAGATGCTCAGCGTGCATGAGAAGTCCTGCAAATTCATACTTGTATTTGTCAAGTCCGAACAGTACGCCAAGACCTACATCATCAATACCGCCCTCCATTGCTCTGTCCATAGCCTCCGTGTGATAAGCATAGTTGTGCTTTGGTCCGGCAGGGTGAAGCTCCTCATAGCTTTCCTTGTGATATGTCTCCTGAAAGAGAATATATGTTCCGATTTCAGCCTCCTTCAGCTTGCGGTAGTTTTCAACAGTTGTTGCGGCAATGTTGACATTTACACGTCTGATAGCGCCATTCTTGTGCTTGATAGAGTAAATCGTCTTAATGCAATCAATGATATACTCAATAGGATTGTTTACAGGGTCCTCACCTGCTTCAATAGCAAGACGCTTGTGTCCCATATCCTGAAGCGCAATAACTTCTTTTTCAACCTCAGCCAATGTCAGCTTTTTACGTGGAATTTCCTTATTCTGAATATGATAAGGGCAGTATACGCACTGATTTACACAATAATTTGAGAGATACAGCGGCGCAAACATTACGATTCTGTCGCCGTAGAAATTTTCCTTTATCTCATTGGCAAGAGCGTAAATTTTCTCAGTCATTTCGGGGATATCGCAGGCAAGAAGAACGCTTGCGTCCCTGTGTGAAAGTCCTGCACACTCCACTCCCCTGCCTGTCTTTTTAGGACGGGCTTTTTCAAGGATTTCCTCAATAAGCGCTCTGTTACTCTTATTAGCCTCAGCATATTCAAGAGTTTCAAGTATTTCCTCGTGATTTATAAATTCCTCAGCTTTTAAAGATTTTACATTATACATATCTACTTTCCTCCTATTTCTTTGATATTGCGGCTTTTACCGATACACCGCTAATATGTCCCATCTTTCCTGTAAGACAGCTTATTTTGTCGGGAGATGCGTCAACAGCTACGGATATAACGGAAACTCCACGTTCCCTGTATGGTATACCCATTCTGCCAATGATTATTTCATTGAATTCGTGCAGAACTCTGTTGACATCGTCAACAGCTGATATATCGTCAATTACAATTGCCGCTACTGCTATTCTTTTTTCTTCCATACTCCCTCCCAATAAAAAAGCCCCACAGATATAGCGGGGCATAAATTCTCAGCATACTCCGACGACTGACAGAAAAAATGACTTCACTTTCAGAAAATCAGAAATTGTGTAATGCCGATAACGGAATAAATCCCGCTGCCCGCACTTACATTATATCACTTTGTTAAACCTGTGTCAAATAAAAAAGTTATACAAAACTAACATTTTGCAATCATAACAAAATATACATAATTAAGTCACAAAAATTTTATATTAATCATTATTCTTCCCTCTTGAAATTCTTACAAAAAACTGCTATAATTATAAGGTATTATATGCTGTTATGGTCGACGCAGAGTATTAAAACGTTGTTTAACTGCGCAAAATTTCCGAATTATTGCCAGAAATACGGAACTTGTGTCGCTTTCGCCGATAACGGACAACCATTTACGACCAAAAGCAGTACCGCATTTTGAAACTGTATTATAATTATCTGCACAATTATTACTACACTTTCAAACAAAAAACAAGCTTATAATTACGTCAAACTGAATCAGGACGTAAAATCACAAAGCAGATTGGAGACGATGATGGAAAACAAAACAAAAGAATTCAAACCCTACATACCCGCGGATAAGGTAACTCCCGAACTTACCTTTACTTCAATATTAATGGGTATACTTCTCGCCATTATTTTCGGCGCGGCAAACGCTTATTTGGGATTAAGAGTTGGTATGACCGTTTCAGCATCTATTCCTGCGGCAGTTATTGCCATGGGCGTTATCAGAGTTCTTCTCAAAAGAAACTCAATTCTCGAAAGCAACCTTGTCCAGACTATTGGCTCAGCAGGTGAATCCCTTGCGGCAGGTACTATATTCACGCTTCCTGCTCTTTTCCTCTGGGCAAAGGACGGTGTTACGGACAAGCCGGGAATCATTGAAATTACACTTATTTCTCTTATCGGCGGACTTCTTGGTATATTTTTCATGGTTCCCCTCAGAAATGCTCTTATCGTAAAAGAGCATGGAACGCTCCCCTATCCCGAGGGTACAGCATGTGCTGAAATCCTCCTTGCAGGCGAAAACGGCGGCGCAAGCGCTTCAACCGTATTTGCAGGCATGGGATTTGCAGCTATATTCAAGCTTATAATTGACGGATTAAAGGCTGTACCAGGCGAAGTTGCTTTCAGAGTTAAAGGTTTTGCCGGTGAAATCGGTACTCAGATATATCCTGCTGTAATGAGCGTAGGTTATATCTGCGGATTCAGAATTTCCTCCTACATGTTCTCAGGCGGTGTTCTCAGCTGGCTTGTACTTATTCCCCTTATCGTTCTTTTCGGCGAGAACGTTGTTATGTACCCCAGCACAGAAGCTTCTATCGGCGAAATTTTCGCGGCAGAGGGCGCTTCTGGTATTTGGAGCAACTATGTACGCTATATCGGCGCAGGAGCTCTTGCAGCAGGCGGTATTATCAGCCTTGTAAAGTCACTTCCCCTTATCATCCGCACATTCAGAGACGCTATCAAGAGTATGGGCGATAAATCAGGTGTAAAGTCCAATGACAGAACATCTCAGGATATCAATATAAAGGTAGTTATCGGTGCTATCGTTATACTCACACTTCTTGTATGGCTTATCCCCGCAATTCCCGTTACACTTCTCGGTGCATTTATTATCGTAGTATTCGGCTTCTTCTTCGCAACAGTTTCTTCAAGAATGGTTGGCCTTGTAGGAAGCAGTAACAACCCTGTTTCAGGTATGGCTATTGCTACCCTCCTTCTTTCTACACTTATACTTAAAATTACAGGTCAGAGCGGCGCAACAGGCATGACAGCTGCAATCGCTATCGGTTCTGTTATCTGCATCGTTGCTGCTATTGCAGGTGATACATCTCAGGACCTCAAAACAGGCTATATTCTTGGTTCTACACCTAAGAAACAGCAATACGGCGAAATCATCGGTGTTGTTGCAGCTGCTCTCACTATCGGTGCTACTCTTTATCTTCTTGACAACGAAATGGGCTTCGGTTCAAGCGACCTCCCTGCTCCTCAGGCAACTCTTATGAAGATGATTGTTGAGGGTGTTATGAGCGCTGATCTCCCATGGAATCTTGTATTCATCGGTGTGTTCATCGCAGTACTCATTGAAGTTATCGGCATTCCCGTTCTTCCTTTCGCTATCGGTGTTTATCTCCCAGTTCATCTTAACGCTTGTATTATGGTAGGCGGCATTATCCGCCTTATCTTCGACAAGATGAAAACTGATAAAATTGGCGAACAGCGCAAAAAGGACATTATCAACGACGGTATCCTTTTCAGCTCAGGCATGATTGCAGGTGAGGGTCTTGTAGGCGTTCTCATTGCTCTTCTTGCTGTATTTGAAATCGATAAGGTTATCGATATTTCAGGTATGATAAATCTTCCCGAATGGGCTTCAACAGCTTCAAGCCTTGTATTGTTCGCACTTATCATACTCTCACTTCTGAAATTTTCAATTTGGAAAAAGCCTGCAAAGGTGACTAAATCCAATGAAAAGTAAAAACAAAGGCGAAAATTTTGTTGAAAAAATTCCCGTTAAAAATCAGGAAATAAAATGGTCAGTTGAAGATGATGGACTTGTTACACTGCATATAGAAAATAAGGGAATTGCCAACAAAATCGCCCAGAAACTTATTAAAAAGCCGAAGATTTCTCATATTCATCTCGATGAAATGGGAAGCTTCATATGGCTTCAGATTGACGGAGAAAAAACTGTTTTTGACATTGGTAAACCCGTAGAGGAACACTTCGGCGAAAAGGCTCTGCCCCTTTACGAAAGACTTTCAATGTTCATACGAACACTTGAAACCAACAATTTTATCACCTGCAAATCAGCAGAAACTCCGCCTGACAAATAATTAACGTTATACTTTTCTGTCAATGACGACAGAATCGGTATATATATCCCGGCTTCATTCTTCGCCGTTAAAGGAGGAAATATTATGGATTCAAACAAAAGACCAGAAACAATGGCACGTATCACTACGCCTGAACTGGCTTCCGCGTTCATAGATGAACAGGTTGCCGCTATCAGAGCTCAGGTAGGCGATAAAAAGGTTCTGCTCGCTCTATCAGGAGGCGTTGACAGCTCTGTTGTTGCGGCTCTGCTTATCAAGGCTATCGGCAAGCAGCTGGTGTGCGTCCACGTTAATCATGGACTTATGCGTAAGGGAGAAAGTGAGCAGGTTATTGAAGTATTCAAGAATCAGCTTGACGCTAACCTTATTTACATCGACGCTACTGACCGTTTCCTCGATCTTCTCGCGGGTGTTGAGGCTCCCGAAAAAAAGCGTAAAATTATCGGCGGCGAATTTATTAAGGTATTCGATGAGGAAGCAAGCAAACTTGAGGGCATCTCTTTCCTCGCACAAGGTACTATTTATCCCGACATTCTCGAGAGCGACGGCGTAAAGGCTCACCACAATGTTGGAGGTCTCCCTGAGGATATGCAGTTTGAACTGGTTGAACCTATCAAGCTCCTTTACAAAGATGAAGTCCGCGTTGTTGGTAAGGCTCTTGGCCTCCCTGCTGAAATGGTTGACCGTCAGCCATTCCCAGGTCCAGGTCTTGGTGTAAGATGTCTCGGCGCTATTACTCGTGACCGTCTTAACGCTCTCCGCGAAGCTGATGCTATCCTCCGCGAAGAATTCGACATCGCAGGTCTTAATCAGACTGTTTGGCAGTACTTCATCGCTGTTCCCGATATGAAGAGCGTTGGTGTAAAGAACGACAAGAGATATGAGGGTTGGCCCGCTATTATCCGAGCTGTCAATACTACTGACGCTATGTCTGCTACTATAGAGGAAATCCCCTACGCGCTCCTCCACAAGATTACTTCTCGTATCACTGCCGAAGTTGAGGGTATTAACCGTGTTCTCTATGACCTCACTCCTAAGCCTGTTGGCACTATTGAGTGGGAATAATAACAGACCCCACACAAACGGCTTAACCACGCTGTTTTCTGTTATTAGGGCAGAAAAATGGCAACGTTTTGGCAACATTTGAATTATTCTAAAAATTAAGAGCTATCTGATTTTGATAATCGGATAGCTCTTTTGCTTTGTGTATAAATAAGAGTAATTACTGTATTCTGTCTCGCCCTTTATAAATTCGACCAGTATGATTCGATGTAATATGTTGTTTAACAATTTCTATTTCACGAATATACTCTTTCTTTGCTTCATCAGACAATTCTTTGAGTTGTCCTGTAGGTTTACTTTCAGAAATAATCGCTAACGCATTGTAAAGTTCAATAAATTCATCATAATTCTTATTCAAAGAATACAATGTAGAATTATTAAATAAAGAGTCAGTAGATCCTAGTAAATTTCGAGTTAGCCCATTTAGCTTTAGCTTTGTAAGCAATATTGCAATTTCCTCATTGCATTGAAATAGTATAGGTGCGTTTAGACAGTCTTGTAAGTCTTTCTCTAAATTTAAATAAGCTTTTGCGAATTCCTCTCTTAAATTGATAAAAGAACGATTCGCATATCCTTCGCTCGGGTCTGTATAGTAAATAGTTTCCATCGAATATTGAATCTTATCATCGTTAATGGTTGCGAAACTTTTAAGCTGAGGAAAAAAGAGCTCAATGGTTGAAAATGTCTTTTTTAAATACGGTCGCAAAATAGTTAAAGCTTTTTGCTCTTGGTATTTTTTGTGTTTTATATCATACACTCGCATAATCCAAGCAATAAAAAATGCAGATGCCAAACTTGCAAACACACCACACATACCAAGAACAAACCCATGTTTGGGTGTGCCTACATCCTCTGCAAAGCAAATTACAAATAGAATTATGAAAATTAATGTAGTAACTGCTGTTGCTACAGCAAGAAATATATTCATCCCATCCCAAATGGTAACTGTAAAATTTATGTTTTGTTTTTTCTTCATCACAACTTATTCCTCCGTTATTTTTTCGAGAGTTTCAACGAGCATATCACTCAACTCTTGCGACACACCAATCTTATGCCATTCACCGGAAGTATCAAGCTCAGGATAGTGATAACGCCAGCGGTCATATTCCTCTTTTGTGATTTCTTCATTTCGGAACTTATCAGCTTCTTTCTGCCACGCTGTAAAGAGCTTTACCATTTGCGGATATTCCATTCCGCTATTCTTATCAAGTCGGATACACACCTCATCATTGAGTGTATCAATACGGAAACCATATAAATCCTCAAGAGCAAAGAGCGTGTGCATAAGTCCGATATAGCTCTCTATGTTCGGAACATCAAGCGCTGCAGGAGAAACGTCGAGAGTTTTCGCTATTTCCTTTGTCAGCTCTGCCTTTGGTGTTCTTGTTCCCGACTCATACTGTGCAAGTCTGATGTCTGCTGTTTTCTCTGGAAAGCCAACAGCCATACCGAGCCATTTCTGTGTCATTCCACGAAGATTGCGGATAAATCTAATTCTTTCGCCGATAGCCATATTTTTTCACTCCTGTTTTGTTAATGGTCAGATGATAATGAAAATAATCACTTTATGCTCATTATAAGAACCTGTCAAGCATCGGGTAGTATTTTCTTCGAAAATCTCCACCCTCTCCTACTTGACAGAACCTTGAAATGGGTGTAAATAATTTTAAACCCATTATAGCATATATGTTTAAGATAGTCAAGATAATTTAAACAAAAAAGTTTAAGGAATTTTCGAAAAGGGGTTGACATAAACAAATATGTTTAGTATAATAGGGATGCAGACTTAAACAAAATAGTTTATATAGCAGAAAGGAGGGTTGCGAATGAGCAATAACACTTTTATGAAAGTGGAGGAGGTTGCAGAGATTCTCGGAATTTCAAAATCCTACGCTTACAAAATTGTTCAGAAGCTCAACGATGAGCTGAAAGAAAAAGGCTTCCTGACAATTTCAGGACGTGTAAACAAGAAGTATTTTATGGAAAGAGTGTACTACGGTACACCTGACAGCACAGAAAGGAATGATTAAATGTCAGTTTACAAGGACGGAAAAACAAATACTTGGCGTGTAATATACCGCTACACAGACTGGAAAGGAGAGAAAAAGCAAACGCAGAAGCGTGGTTTTCAGACCAAACGAGAAGCACAGGCCTGGGAGCGTGAGCAGCTTAACAAAATAGCAGGCGACCTTGATATGAACTTTGCAAGCTTCATTGAAACCTATTCTGCTGATATGAAAAGCAGAATCAAGGAAAACACCTGGCACACTAAAGAGCATATTATCCGCACGAAAATCCTGCCCTATTTTTCAAGCCGACCTATCAATGAAATTCAGCCGAAAGATATTATTGCTTGGCAGAATGAAATGATAAACTCGCTTGATAATCACGGCAAGCCTTACTCTCCTGTGTATCTGAAAACACTACACAATCAGCTATCGGCAATCTTCAACCACGCTGTCAAGTTCTATGGCTTATCTTCAAATCCTGCCGCAAAGGTCGGTAATATGGGTAAAGCAAAATCAAAGGAAATGCAGTTCTGGACGCAAGATGAATACAAGAAATTTTCCTATGAAATGATGGACAAACCTGTTTCATTCTATGCCTTTGAAATGCTTTACTGGTGCGGTATCCGAGAGGGCGAACTGTTGGCATTAACACCTGCTGATTTCGACTTTGAGCGTGGCACTGTATCAATCACGAAATCCTATCAACGAATTGAACGCCGTGATGTTATCACAGACCCTAAAACAGCAAAGAGCAATCGAGTTATAAAAATGCCAGATTTTCTTGTTGAGGAAATTCAGGAATATATCTCGCAGCTTTATGGAATTAAAGGCACTGACAGGCTTTTTGAGATTACAAAAAGCTACCTCAAGCGTGAAATGGAACGTGGGTCAAAAGCGGCTGGCGTAAAGAAAATCCGTATCCACGATTTACGCCATTCTCATATTTCCCTTTTAATCGAAATGGGATTTTCGGCGGTTGCGATAGCTGACCGAGTAGGGCACGAAAGCATTGACATCACCTATCGTTACGCGCACCTCTTCCCCAGCACGCAAATCGAAATGGCAGACAAATTAAGTACAATCAGAAACGGAGGAATTGAAAATGTCAGCTAAAAACGTAGACAAATACAACCGATTCAGAAGTATAACCGTAGGTTTTAGAGTATCACCCGAAGAATTCGACGAACTTAACCGTGCCGTTGCCTTGTCGGGACTCCCGAAACAAGAATACTGCTATCGCAAATGTATGAACCGTGATGTTGTCGTTCAGGGCAATCCGAGGGTTTACAAGCAACTGAAAATCAATCTTGAAATGGTGCTGTCGGAGCTGAAACGCATTGAAAATGGTGCAAAAATTAACGCCGAACTGCTTGAAACGATACGGCTCATCAACACCACGCTCTATGGCTTGAAAGGAGAACGCGAATGACTGTAAAAGAAGAAATGACCACTCCCGTTGCACCTGTTGGCGCAGGTGCGGAGCAGTCATCTCAAAATCAATCTACAAGTATTATACCAGAAATCAACGAGGATTTCAATACCTCTGATGACTTTTTTCAGCAGATGATGAATCCTTACTACCTCAAAACCGTTTCAATGAACGAGCTTTACGAAACCGTGTTCCAGAGCAGACCGCCGATTATTGACGGTCTGTTATATCCGGGCGTGTATCTTTTTGTTGGTGCACCGAAGTTTGGCAAGAGTTTTCTTATGGCACAGCTTGCCTACCACGTCAGCAAGGGTGAGCCCCTTTGGAATTACGCCGTTCATAAAAGTGATGTGCTGTATCTTGCTCTTGAAGATAACTACGAAAGAATTCAGAAACGTTCTTACCGAATGTTCGGAACGGAAAGCATTGATAATCTTCGCTTCGCCGTTATGGCAAATACAGTTGATGGCGGTCTTGAAAAGCAGTTGGAGGGATTTCTCCATCAGTATCCTGACACAAGACTTATCATCATTGACACCTTGCAGAAAGTCCGTGAGGCAAGCAACGAGTGCAGTTACGGCAACGATTATCAGGTTATTGCAAGGCTGAAACAGTTTGCTGATAGCCGAGGTATCTGTATGTTGATTGTTCATCACACACGCAAGCAGAAAGCGGACGATTCCTTTGATATGATTTCGGGAACGAACGGTTTGCTCGGTGCGGCGGACGGAGCGTTTCTGTTGAAAAAAGAAAAGCGCACAGAAAATTCTGCAACGCTTGAAATTTCAGGACGTGACCAGCAAGACCAGAAGCTGTACCTTGTCCGCAATGCGGAAAAGCTTTCTTGGGAGTTGGAGCGTGTTGAAACGGAGTTATGGAAAGAACCGCC
>JAFXDK010000053.1 GCA_017521805.1 Ruminococcus sp.
CGGCGTGTCGCCGCTGACATTTTGGGCTTTGGAAAATGCACATTAGCGCGATAATATTTGTTCTGATGAAAAATTTGTATAGAACAAATTGCCTGCGGACGCTGTCCGCCCGACTTTTGTACCAGTTTTGTTTTTCCCTCCATTTTGCCCCGTAGGTTGTCCTCTCTGGTGATAAATTACCCTTTTGTATTTATTATAATAGAAAAATAAAGTTTAAGATGTTACAACGTAGTAGGGGCAGATATCATCCGCCCGAAAAAAATTCTCAATAAATCGTAATTTAACTTGAATTCGGACTGCCAAAGGCAGCCCCTACAAAATGCATTTGCTTCATATCCCGTAGGGGCCGCCTTCGGCGGTCCGCTATATACCTTCATTTTTTGTGTAGGGGCAAGCATTGCTCGCCCAAAATCGCCGCTAATATAATTCAAAAATTTTTTCACAAAAAAATCGTATCAGATTTTCAAGATATAAATAAACAAAATTACAAAATTCAGAAAAATATATAACAGTAAATTTTGTGATATTTTAACATTTTTAGATGTTGATAATTAGTGAAAAAGCAGAAAATAAAAATTATTTTTCAAAATGCAACGTTTTTCCGTTGCAAAAAGCCTCATTTCAGCCCATTAGTGAGAGGGGTTGTTACTTCAGAACAAAAACTGAATCCATTAAAGCACCGAAAAAATCAATTTTATTTCTTATACTAATATTGCTTTTCTCCTGCAAACGTGGTATAATGATATAATAGGCTAAATATATGCTCCACAGATTAAAATTCGGAGCGATAAAAAGGAATGATAATATGAAAATATCAGGTGCAAAAATAGTTGTTGAAACTCTGATAGAACAGGGAGTTGATACCGTTTTCGGATATCCGGGCGGTCAGGTGCTCAGCCTTTTCGACGAGCTCTATCAGTGCAGCGACAGAATAAATCATATACTCACCGCACACGAACAGGGCGCGTCCCATGCCGCAGACGGCTACGCAAGGGCAACAGGAAAAGTCGGCGTATGTATCGCCACATCAGGTCCGGGAGCAACAAACCTTGTAACAGGCATCGCCACAGCTCACCTTGATTCTATCCCAATGGTTGCAATTACAGGCAACGTCCCCACGTCTATTATCGGCAGAGACAGCTTTCAGGAGGTTGACATCGTAGGCGTAACAATGCCTATAACCAAGCACAACTTCATCGTTAAGGATATCCGTGAGCTTGCAGATACCCTACGTTCTGCTTTCAAAATCGCAAAATCGGGCAGACCTGGACCTGTTCTCGTTGATATTCCAAAAGATGTACAGATAGCGCAGTGGGATTTCGAGCCAAAGAATGACCCTGTCCGCCCATATCCCCTTAAATTCGCGTCAGAGCTGAAATTAAAGCAGGCGGCTGAAATGATAAAGGCATCAAAGCGTCCTTATATCTACTTTGGAGGCGGTATCATATCGGGAAAAGCCTCAGCGGAGGTTATAGAATTAGCTGAAAAAATCGACGCGCCAATCGGCTGTACTCTTATGGGACTTTCCGCAATTCCAAAGGACAACCCCCGTTTCCTCGGCATGAACGGCATGCACGGTCAGTTTGCTTCATCAATTGCTCTTGACGAAGCTGATTTGGTAATTGCTCTCGGCGCAAGATTCTCCGACAGAGCAACAGGCGATAAACAGCGATTTAACAAGAATTTCAGCATAATCCATATTGATATAGATTCAGCGGAACTGGACAAGAATATCACTTCAAATCTCACTGTTCAGGGAGATATAAAGGATTCTCTTTACAGACTTATCCCCATGCTTGAAAAAATTGAAAATCCCGACTGGAACAGCCGCATTTCAGAGCTTAAACAGGAGGAAATCCGCCGCCTTGAAAGCGCATACGCTTCCAAAAAGGATTTTGAGAAAAAGTGCGGCGACTGCACAAAGCCCTGCAGTATGACGGGAATACCTGCTGAAAACCGCCTTGACCCGTACAAAATCATTGATATTATCAGCGAAAAGGCTGGAGATTCCGATATAATCGTAACCGACGTAGGACAGCATCAGATGTGGACTGCACAGCGTTACCCATTCAAAAAGCCACGTACATTTCTCACCAGCGGAGGTCTTGGCACTATGGGTTACGGTATGGGTGCGGCTATCGGCGCGGCAACTACAGGCAAGCGTTCAATCCTTTTCACAGGCGACGGCAGCTTCGGCATGAATCTGAACGAGCTTGCAACGGCAGCTGTACAGAATTCTCCCCTTGTTATCGTTATTATGAATAACGGAGTTCTCGGCATGGTGCGCCAGTGGCAGACGCTGTTCTTCAACAAGCACTATTCAAATACAACTCTCAACCGCCCCACCGATTTCGTAAAGCTTGCAGAGGCTTTCGGCATCAAGGCTTCAAGGGCATTTACCGCTGAGGAGCTTGAAAAAGCAGCAGCTGAGGCATTTGCTGAAAACCGCCCATATCTCATTGACTGCGCCGTTGACTGCAACGAATTTGTACTTCCCATGCTTCCCCCTGGCGGCTCAATTGACGATATTATCACGGAAATAAAGTGAGGTGCTAAGTATGCAGAATAATCAGTATGTTATCGGTGCGATTGTTTCAAATATAAGCGGTGTGCTCAGCCGTGTTTCTGGTATGTTCACACGCCGCGGCTTCAATATCGACTGCCTTACCGTAGGAGAGACGGAATCCGCTGAATTTTCGCGAATTACCGTAGTTTTCCACGGTGATGACGATATAAGGGAGCGTATAGTAAAACAGCTTGAAAAGCTTCACGATGTAAAGGAAGTGGAGGTACTTGACCCTCACGAAACAGTTATCCGTGAACTGCTTCTCATAAAGGTGCGGAATACTCCCTCAACAAGACAGGATATTATGACTGCTGTTGAGATTTTCCGTTCAAAAATTGTTGACTATTCACCAACGGCTCTTGTATGCGAGCTGACAGGTGAAACGTCAAAAATCAACGCATTTATCGACCTTATGAAGCCATACGGCATTATGGAAATGTGCCGTACAGGTATTGTTGCTATCGAAAGAGGCGATAATTGCCTTACGACTGAAAGGTAATCAGGCGGAGGGTATCCGTCCCAGCGTGTAGAAAAAGGCTTATTTTTATCGGACACGGCACGCCGTGACCGCAATTTCAGAATGAAATTCAGGTTTTTCAACAATCTGAGGCGGATAATATCCGCCCCTACACAAATTTTTAAATTCAAATATAATTGCCTTAAAGCAATTACATAAATTTTAATTATATTTTAAAGGAGATTTTTCATCATGGAAAATACTGCTAAGGTTTTTTACGAACAGGACTGCGATTTATCACTTCTCTACGGCAAGACAATTGCTGTAATCGGCTACGGCTCACAGGGACACGCTCACGCTCTCAATGCTAAGGAATCCCTCGGCGACAAGGGCAGAGTTATCATCGGTCTTTATGAGGGTTCAAAGTCATGGGATAAGGCTGTAAAGCAGGGCTTTGAAGTTTTCACAGCTGCTGAGGCTGCTAAGCAGGCTGACATCATTATGATTCTCATTAACGACGAAAAGCAGGCTGCTCTCTACGAAAACGACATCAAGCCCAACCTTGAAGCAGGCAATATGCTTATGTTTGCTCACGGTTTCAATATCCACTTCGGCTGCATCGTTCCCCCTGCTGACGTTGACGTTACAATGATTGCTCCTAAGGGACCCGGACACACAGTTCGTTCCGAGTATCAGGCTGGCAAGGGTGTTCCCTCCCTCGTTGCTGTTCATCAGGACGCTACTGGCAAGGCTAAGGAAATCGCTCTTGCTTACGGTCTTGCTATCGGCGGCGCTCGTGCAGGCGTTCTTGAAACTACATTCAGAACAGAAACAGAAACTGACCTTTTCGGTGAGCAGGCTGTTCTCTGCGGCGGTGTATGCGCTCTTATGCAGGCAGGTTATGAAACACTCGTTGAGGCAGGCTATGACCCAAGAAACGCTTACTTTGAGTGTATCCACGAGATGAAGCTCATCGTTGACCTTATCTACCAGAGCGGATTTGCAGGTATGAGATATTCTATCTCAAATACAGCTGAGTACGGCGATTACATCACAGGTCCTAAGATTATCACTGAGGAAACAAAGAAGTCTATGAAGAAGATTCTCTCCGATATTCAGGACGGTTCATTTGCTAAGGAATTCCTCCTTGATATGTCCGACGCCGGCAAACAGGTACACTTCAAGGCTATGAGAAAGCTTGCTGCTGAGCATCCCTCTGAGAAGGTTGGTGAGGAAATCAGAAAGCTTTACAGCTGGAACAATGAAGAAGATAAGTTCATTAATAATTAAGAATTAAGAATGAAGAATTAAGATTATGGATAATACCTCTGCTGTAAAAACAGCCTCCCGAATAAAATTGATTGCATCGGTTATATTTCTCTCTCTTTATCTTGTACTGGTAATAAGCGGTGTACACAGGGGATTACGAGTAACAGGTCGATATAGTGAAACCGGTCTTACCTTTGAACCAGAGCTTATAGACGAAAATGAAAGCCTGTTGTTTTCACGTTCAAATCCTGTATACTGCGGAACTATAAAAAGCGGCTTTACCGATTACGAATGTTTTGTTGTTGATACAATACCGAACATTAGATATGCTGCTGTTAAAAAAGATTCCGATGAATATGAAAAATTCATCAGCGGTGAAGAAGTTACAGGCTATTTTTCGAAGAAATTCAGCGATGAATTTTCAGAGCTTGCTCACGATAAAGAGTATTCTGAACTGGGCATAATAATCGTTGACAGACAAAAGGAATTGCTGAGTTTTCTGTGGGGTATTCCATTTCTGATTATCGGTCTGATTCTTCTGAAAAAATGGCGATAATCATTATTTAATCTACAGCACAAACACATTCTGTAGGGACGCGGTTGTGCCGTGTCCCTATATTTATCAAATCATAAAATTACAGGAGTTATATATGGGATTTCTTGATATTTTAAAAAAGATTACAGATACAGCTTTAAACAGCAAGCCAACCGAAACAAAAACCGCTTCAAAGCCGCAGAATACAGCAAAAAAGCCTGCTCCCACTTTAAAAACACCGCAGGAAATTATTGAATCGGGCAACACACCGCCGAAATCCCCTTTTCTCCATAAAGACGAATTCGGAGATAAAGAATACTCCTTTATGATTTCGGGAGATTTTGTTGAATTTAACAGCCATTGTGAAGTTATGCCGTCTTTTCAGTATGAACCTTTCAATGACGATGATTACACGGAATATAACGAACTATTGCCTATAATCAGCATTGGTCCGAATGACGATATTTATTGTGCTGTTGAAGAATATGAGGAAAACGGCACTCTCCCCGATGAAAACTATGAGGAATGTGACAGCGAATATTTCGCTTTCAGATGCAGTTTCAAAGCTTACAACCGTAAATATTATGCTTACGGTTTCAGAAGTAATACTGCAAGAGAGCTTGAAATGCTCAGCGTTGATTATCTTCCCGATATTGAGGGAACTCCCCTTGAAAATAAGCTTAAAGCGGCTCTTGACGAAATCGCTTTATCTTATTCCGAAAACACTATGAATTAATGAGGTGAAAAAGAAATTATGAATGAAAATTTTTTCTGTAATGGTGTCGAAAAAGCTCCACAGCGTTCACTTTTCAACGCTCTGGGTATGACAAAAGAGGAAATGAAACGCCCCCTCGTTGGTATCGTTTCTTCCTATAACGAAATTGTGCCAGGTCATATGAATATCGACAAAATCGTTGAGGCTGTAAAGCTTGGCGTAGCTATGGGCGGCGGTACTCCTGTTGTTTTCCCTGCAATTGCTGTTTGTGACGGTATCGCTATGGGACATCAGGGTATGAAATACTCCCTTGTAACCCGTGACCTTATTGCCGATTCTACTGAATGTATGGCTCTTGCACATCACTTTGACGCGCTTGTTATGGTTCCCAACTGCGACAAGAATGTGCCGGGACTTCTTATGGCGGCGGCTCGTCTTAATGTCCCCACTATTTTTGTAAGCGGCGGCCCTATGCTTGCAGGTCACGTAAAGGGCAAAAAGACTTCCCTTTCCTCTATGTTTGAGGCTGTGGGCTCATACACAGCAGGCAAAATGTCAGTTGAAGATGTTGAAGAATACGAAAACAGCGCTTGCCCCACCTGCGGTTCATGTTCTGGTATGTATACCGCAAACTCTATGAACTGTCTGACAGAAGTTCTCGGTATGGGATTAAAGGGCAACGGCACAATTCCTGCTGTTTACTCCGACAGAATCAAGCTTGCTAAAATGGCAGGTATGCAGGTTATGGAGCTTTACAGACAGAATATCCGTCCCCTTGACATCATGACAGAAAAGGCTTTCATTAACGCTCTTACTGCTGATATGGCGCTTGGCTGTTCAACTAACAGTATGCTTCACCTCCCTGCTATCGCTAATGAGTGCGGTGTAAATATCAACCTTGACATTGCAAACGAAATCAGCGCAAGAACTCCCAACCTCTGCCACCTTGCCCCCGCAGGTCATACCTATATGGAGGATTTGAACGAGGCTGGCGGTGTTTATGCTGTTCTCAATGAACTTTCAAAGAAAAATCTCCTCAATCTCGACTGTATGACAGTTACAGGAAAGACTGTAGGCGAGAATATCTCCGGCTGTATCAATAAGGATACAGAAACTATCCGCCCCATTGACAACCCATACAGCGAAACTGGCGGAATTGCTGTTCTCCGTGGAAATCTTGCTCCCGACGGCTGTGTTGTAAAGAGAAGTGCTGTTGCTCCCGAAATGCTTTCACACAAGGGTACTGCAAGAGTATTCAACAGCGAGGAAGAGGCTATCAAGGTTATCTACGAGGGCGGTATCAAGGCTGGCGATGTTGTTGTTATACGCTACGAAGGTCCTGCTGGCGGCCCCGGAATGAGAGAAATGCTCTCACCTACTTCTGCTATTCAGGGAGCAGGTCTTGGTTCATCTGTTGCTCTTATCACAGACGGACGTTTCAGCGGCGCAACTCGCGGTGCGGCTATCGGTCACATATCTCCCGAAGCTGTAAACGGCGGTACTATCGCTTATGTCAAGGACGGCGATATTATTTCTATCGACATTCCCAACTACTCAATTAATCTCGAAATCTCCGATGAAGAACTGGCAGAGCGTAAAAAGACTATGCCAATTCTCAGAAAAGAAAATATCACAGGTTATCTCAAACGCTATGCACAACAGGTTTCCTCTGCTGATAAGGGTGCGATAATTAATAAATAATGCGTAATGCGTAATTCGTAATGCGTAATTAATTGTAGGGGCGAATATTATCCGCCCGATACACCAGAAACGGAGAATTCGAAATGAAAAATATTATTGGTATCATTTGCCTTTTAATTTTAGTTATCCTCTATCTGATTTCATTTATATCGGCTAAACAAAAAAAGAAAAAAGATATTGCTTATCTGATTGTATCTGTAATATGCTGTATTATAGGTATAATTTCCTTGATACCAAATAAATGATGATACGAATAATCTTCCGAAAAGAAAACTAATATAAATTCAGAGGAGTTGTCCGCAATGGAATTAAAACAGATTTTCTTACCAGATTCCAACCCTGAAAATATATATTCCACCTATGAAAATCAATTAATGCCAAGAATATTTTTCGACTCCGAAAAGGCAAAAGAAATTTTTGAAACGAATAAAAATAGCATATCAAGAATTGTTGAAACAGAAATTACAAATTATATCAACGACGATAATTTATGCAGCGATTCAGAAAATATGTTTCCTAAAAGGTCTGTGCTTACGGGAGAATGGTATATCAGCTCAATCTGCTTTGAAGATGAAATGCTTTCAGTTTCTTCCGCCCTGCTCGGTACTGATATGGGATTTAAAGACGATTATTTAGGATTGGAAATTCATCTTAAATACAAAAGCGATACAAATGAATTTGTTTTATATGGAATAGACAGTTCTTCCATATAATACCAATCCCTGAAACAACATTCGCAAGAGGACAATATGATTAATAAATTTATTGAATGGGCAAAAAATAATAATTGGAATGTTACTTTAAATTCTGATGTAACAGATTTGCCCGATATAATAAAAAAACGATATAATATACCCGAAAAATGGTATACTTTTATCTCACAGCTAAAAGTATGTGAAAATCAGTCTGCTACAAAGTGGTTTTTAACCCCTAATGACTATTTACCCAATGAAAACGGATTTCAATGGAATGAATTCGAAATCCAAAGCATTGAATACAGCGAAAATAACATTGACATTATTTCGTTTTGGAATAAGCATCTGCCTATATTTTTATCTGTTGACGGTGAATATTCATACTATGCAATAAATACTGAAACAGGTGAAGTTGTATCAGGTTATGAACCTGAATATGAAGATACAACAATTGCAGCAGAAGATTTCAGCATATTTATTGATAAAATTATTTCAGATGAAATAATATTATAATCTCCAATTTCCCAAGAAAAGAGGTTTTTACAATGGGAATGACAATGACACAGAAAATTCTTGCGGCTCACGCAGGACTTGACAGCGTTGAAACAGGACAGCTTATCCTTGCCAATCTTGACTTAGTTCTCGGCAACGATATTACCTCCCCTGTAGCTATCAAGGAATTCGCCAAGCTGAATAAGGACGGAGTTTTTGACAAAGATAAGGTCACAATGGTAATGGACCACTTCGCTCCCAATAAGGACATAAAAGCGGCGGAGCAGTGTAAAATGTGCCGTGAATTCTGCGGCGCTAACGATGTAACTCACTTCTACGATGTAGGCGAAATGGGAATCGAACACGCTCTCATTCCTGAAAAAGGCCTTGTTTCCGCTGGTTTCTGTGTTATCGGTGCTGACTCCCACACCTGTACATACGGTGCTGTAGGTGCTTTCTCCACAGGCGTCGGCTCAACTGATATGGCTTGCGGTATGGCTATCGGTAAAGCGTGGTTCAAAGTTCCCTCCGCTATCCGCTTTAACCTTACAGGCAAGCTTAACAAGTACGTTTCAGGCAAGGATGTCATTCTCCATATTATCGGAAAAATCGGCGTTGACGGTGCATTGTACAAGTCAATGGAATTCGGCGGCGAGGGACTTTCCTCTCTGTCTATGGACGACCGCCTTTGTATCGCAAATATGGCAATTGAGGCAGGTGCAAAGAACGGTATTTTCGAGGTTGACAATATTACCCTCGACTATCTCAAAGCTCACAATGCCGCTGAACCTGTTATTTACAAGGCTGACGAGGACGCTGTTTATGACGAGATAATCGACATTGACCTTTCAGCAATTGAGCCTACTGTTGCCTTTCCTCATCTTCCCGAAAATGCAAGAACTTTCAGCGAAATCGGGGATATTAAAATCGATCAGGTAATTATCGGCTCATGCACCAACGGCAGACTTGAAGATTTACAGCAGGCGGCTGAAATCCTCAAAGGCAGAAAATGCGCTAAGGGTGTACGTGTTATCATTATTCCTGCAACTCAGCAGATTTACCTTGATGCTATGGAGCAGGGGCTTCTGAAAATTTTCATCGAGTCGGGAGCAGTTGTTTCAACTCCAACCTGCGGCCCATGTCTTGGCGGTCATATGGGTATTCTTGCGGCAGGTGAACGTGCTGTAGCTACCACTAACCGCAACTTTGTAGGACGTATGGGACACGTTGAATCCGAAATTTATCTTGCAAGTCCTGCAACTGCCGCTGCAAGTGCAGTTATGGGAAAAATCACAAGTCCTTGGGAGGTAATGAGCAAATGAAATATACAGGAAATGTTCTGAAATACGGCGATAACGTGGATACTGATGTTATTATCCCTGCACGTTATCTCAACACAAGCGACCATAAGGAGCTTGCTTCTCACTGCATGGAGGATATCGACAAGACTTTTGTAACACGTGTTCAGCAGGGGGATATTATTACAGCAGGTCAGAATTTCGGCTGCGGTTCTTCCCGTGAACACGCTCCCATTGCTATAAAGGCAAGCGGCGTTTCCCTTGTTATAGCCAAAAGCTTTGCACGTATCTTCTACCGCAACGCTATAAATATCGGTCTTGCTATTGTGGAATGTCCCGAAGCTGCCGACAATATCTCCGAGGGCGATAAAGTCGAGGCTGATATGGATAACGGAATTATCCGCAACCTCACCACAGGTCAGGAGTTCAAAGCCGCACCATTCCCCGATTTTATTCAGAAAATCATCGAAAATGGTGGTCTTATGGAGTCGATTGCTAAAGGGGTTATTGAATAATGCGTAATTCGTAATGCGTAATGCATAATTTTTGTCGGGGCGATATAAATATCGCTCCCCACATAAAAATTAAGGCGGATAATATCCGCCCCTACAAAAAGAACAGAGGGAAATTTATGAATTTCAATATTGCTTTACTTAAAGGCGACGGCATAGGCCCTGAAATCGTTGACGGTGCTGTTGCCATACTGGAGAAAATCGCCGATAAATTCGGTCATACATTTAATTTTACACCTTATCTCATTGGCGGCTGTGCTATTGATGCCTGCGGTATGCCCTTACCTCAGGAAACTGTTGACGGCTGTCTTGATTCAGACAGCGTTCTTCTCGGTGCTGTAGGCGGTCCGAAATGGGACGACCAGCCAGGCGAAAACCGTCCCGAAAAGGCTCTTTTAGGCATACGTTCCGCGCTGGGACTTTACACAAATCTCCGTCCTGCTTCACTTTATCCTGCACTTCGTGGTGCATCTCCCCTTAAAGATGAAATCGTGGGTGACGGCTTTGACATTATGATTGTCCGTGAACTGACAGGCGGTATCTATTTCGGCGACCGCGGCTACCGTCAGGGAAAATACGGCGAGGAAGCCTACGATACAGAGGCTTACAGCGTTACCGAAATTGAGCGTATCGGCAGAACTGCTTTTGAATCCGCTATGAAACGCAATAAAAAGCTTTGCAGTATCGACAAGGCTAATGTTCTTGAATCCTCACGTCTTTGGAGAAAGACAATGCACCGTCTTGCTGAGGAATATCCCGAAGTTGAATATTCCGATATGTTCGTTGACAATGCCGCTATGCAGCTTGTGAGAAATCCCCGTCAGTTCGATGTTATCGTAACTTCAAATATGTTCGGTGACATTCTCTCAGACGAGGCTTCACAGATTACAGGCTCAATCGGTATGCTTGCTTCCGCATCTCTTGGAGCGTCAACAAGAGGTATGTATGAACCTATTCACGGCTCTGCTCCCGATATTGCAGGAAAAAATATCGCAAATCCCATTGCTACCATACTTTCAGGCGCTATGATGCTCCGCTATTCATTCAATCTCAACGATGAAGCCGCAGCTATTGAAAATGCCGTAAATAAGGTGCTTGACGAGGGCTGGAGAACTGCCGACCTTATGGGCTGTGCTGAGGGTACTCCCCTTTCCTGCACGGAAATGACAGAGAAAATCTGCGAGGCACTCAATGGCTAATATTCGTGAAAAACTGGACAATCTCCACTGCGGACTGAATTCCCTTGCGGTATTCAGAAATCTGCTGAAAAATGATGTTATATCGGCACTTTCCGCGCTCCTTGAACTTCATGCAGAGGGAAAAAGCTTTGATGTGAACATTTACTCTCAATTCGTTTCACGACTTTATCAGCATAATGTCAATCTTTCCGAATATATCTTCAAGCTTGTCTGCGAGGACGAAAACTTCTATATTTCGGGGAAATCCGAGAGTAAAGCTTTTGATGATTTGATTGAACAGGCTGTTTCAAATGAGCTTGAAATGCTCCGTGAAATCTCACAGCTTACCTCAGAGGAACTGCAATACGGCTATTATCGCTTTTATCAGCTCCCACAATGGAAAACCGCTGATATTGACTTTACTGCTGAATATAAAAAACGCATTGAAAATATTGGGATTTACGGCTGCGGAATTTTTGCCGAATCTACGATGTTTATTCTCCGCAACGGCGAAATTGTACCCGTAAAAGCTCCCGATACACAGCGACTTGATATGCTTTTCGGCTATGAGCGTGAGCGCGCTGAGGTTGTGGAAAATACCCTTGCTCTTGTAAAGGGCAAAACTGCGCAGAATACTCTGCTTTATGGCGACGCAGGCACGGGAAAATCCTCCACAGTCAAGGCTGTTGTAAATGAGTTTTCCCATATGGGACTGCGGCTTGTGGAAATTACGAAAGAACAGCTCCGTGAACTGCCTGAACTCATTGACAAATTAAGCGGAAATCCGCTGAAATTCATCATTTTTATTGATGACCTTACTTTCACATCGGGTGAGGATTGCTTTGGTGCGCTGAAAGCGGCTCTGGAGGGCTCTGTTTCGGCTCGTTCCGACAATATCGCAATTTATGCCACAAGCAACCGCCGTCATCTCGTAAAGGAAAGCTTTTCCGACCGTGAGGGTGATGATGTTCACCGCAATGATACAATGCAGGAATTGCTCTCTCTGTCGGCACGTTTCGGACTTCGTGTGAATTTCAGCCGCCCCGACAAGAAAAATTATACTGCTATTGCTCTTGAACTGGCAAAAGCTCACGGTATTGATATGCCCGAAGATGAGCTTTGCCTCAAAGCTGAACAATTCGCTATTTCTTCGGGAAACGGACGTTCACCAAGAACAGCACGGCAATTTATAAATCAATTAAGAATTAATTCTTAGGGCAATGCTTCTCATTGCTCAGTCTGTAAAAAAAGTCGTTATTTCAATGCGGACCGCCAAAGGCGGCCCCTACAAATCGGCTATTTTACATCATTTCGTGCAGGGGCGAATAATATCCGCCCCTACCGATTTCTAAACTCTAACCTCTAACATCTAATTTCTAATAAAGGAGTCTTTATTTATGATAACGCTGGATAAAATCTATCATGCGAAATATATTCTCAAACAGGTTATAAGGGAAACCGATGTCATACAGGCTCCCAAGATTAACCCCGAGGCAAATATATGGCTTAAAACCGAGAATTTGCAGATAACAGGCTCATTTAAAGTCCGCGGCGCTTACTATAAAATGTCCTGTCTTTCCGAGGAAGAAAAATCAAAGGGAGTTATTGCCTGCTCCGCAGGAAATCACGCACAGGGAGTTGCTCTTGCAGCAACTAAAAACGGCATAAGGTCTATTATTTGTCTCCCTGACGGCGCGCCTATCTCCAAGGTTGAAGCTACCAAAAGCTACGGTGCAGAGGTATGTCTCGTAAAGGGTGTTTACGACGACGCTTATAAAGAGGCTCTCCGTCAGCGCGATGAAATGGGATATACCTTTATCCACCCCTTTGACGATGACTTTGTTATTGCAGGTCAGGGCACTATCGGTCTTGAACTTATTGAGCAGATACCCGATATGGACGCTGTTATTGTTCCAATCGGCGGCGGCGGTCTTATTTCGGGAGTTGCCTTTGCTATAAAGAGCCTTAACCCCAATATCAAGATTTACGGCGTTCAGGCAACAGGCGCTCCAAGTATGTACAATGCTGTTCGTGACGGAAAAATCCAAACGCTGTCGGGAGTATCAACAATTGCTGACGGTATCGCTGTAAAAGCTCCCGGTGAAACTACTTTTGAACTTGTTTCTCAGTATGTTGATGAAATCGTTACTGTTACCGATGATGAAATTTCTGCCGCTATCCTCGCTCTTATGGAACAGCAGAAGCTTGTTACAGAGGGCGCTGGCGCTGTTGCTGTTGCGGCGGCAATGTTCAATAAAGTTCCCATAAAAAACAAGAAAGTCGTGTGTCTCCTTTCGGGCGGAAATATCGACGTAACTATACTTTCAAGAGTTATCAAGCGCGGTCTGCTTATGACAGGCAGAAATATTACTCTCACTATTGAACTGCTTGACAAGCCCGGACAGCTTCTGGAGGTTTCACGTATTATTGCTGAACTTGGCGGAAACGTTATTTCTATCCACCATGAACGAGCTAACGAGGGTTCGGCTGTAAACGGCTGCTATCTCAGACTTGTGCTTGAAACACGTAATTATGAGCATATTGAGGCTATAAAAAATGCCCTTATTGAAAACGGATTCAAAATTACAAACGATTAAGGAGTTGTATACTATGATTAAGATTCACACAGAAAAAGCACCTGCCGCTGTAGGTCCTTACTCACAGGCTGTTATCTCAAACGGCATGGTTTACACAAGCGGACAGATTGCTATAAATCCTGTTACAAATACTGTTGAAGCTGCTACTATCGAGGAACAGACTGAACAGGTTATGAAAAATCTCGGCGCTGTTCTCGAAACAGCAGGCTCTTCCTTTGAAAAAGCCGTGAAAACTACCTGTTTTCTTGCGGATATGAACGATTTTGCCGCTTTCAATGAGATATACGGAAAATACTTCAAAAATCTCCCTGCAAGAAGCTGTGTTGCTGTTAAGACTTTACCTAAAAATGTTCTTGTAGAAGTTGAGGTTATCGCTGAAACAAATCTATAAACGGAGGAAATAATTATGACTGTCAAGGAAATGCAGGAGAAAATCCTTAAACTGAAAAAAGATACAAATACAGCCATTCTCGCCCACAGCTACCAGTCCCGTGAAATCGTGGAAATTGCGGATTTTACAGGTGACAGCTACAAATTAAGCGTGGACGCGACGAAAATTCCCAATGAAAATATCCTTTTCTGCGGCGTTCATTTTATGGCTGAAACTGCAAAAATGCTCTCCCCTGAAAAGCGCGTATATCTTGCAAATAAAGGCGCCGGCTGTCCTATGGCTGAGCAAATGGACAAGGATATGATTGCTGAAATCAAGGCAAAAGAGCCTGACAGAACTGTTGTGGCTTATATCAATACCACAGCTTCTCTCAAAACCGTTTGCGATGTCTGCGTTACTTCTTCAAGCGCGCTGAAAATCGTGGAAAAAATCGATTCGGACAAAATACTTTTTATCCCCGACTGCAACCTCGGCGGCTGGGTAAAATCAAAGCTTCCCGAAAAGGATATTATGCTCCTCAACGGCGGCTGTCCTGCTCATTCCGCTATAACAAAGGAAGAAGTTCTTGCGGCTAAGGCTGAACATCCTGACGCTCTTTTTCTTGTACATCCCGAATGCCGCCCCGAAGTTACGGCTCTTGCTGATTATGCAGGCTCTACAAGCGGTATCATGGACTACGCTATGAAATCCGACGCTAAGGAATTCATTATCGGCACTGAAAATTCAATTGCAGAACATCTCCAGTACGACTGCCCCGAAAAAAAGTTCTATCCCCTTACTAAAAAGCTTATCTGCACCGATATGAAGCTTACAACTCTCCCCGATGTTTACCGCTCGCTCCTTGCAATTGCAGGAAATCCCGAGGGTGAGGCTTTTGAGATACTTATGGACGAGGAGCAGATTGCCGCTGCCCGTAAATGTATCGACAAAATGATTGAGCTTGGCGGCTGATTTTATGACTGAACTTATTGAAAAATTATTCGAAACTACTGATTTGTCCGACCATGAGCTAAAATCGCTCATTGCCGATAAATCCGAAAATACTGCGGAATATCTTGCAAAACGCGCCGATGAAGTCCGCAGGAAATATTACGGAAAAAAAGTATTTCTACGCGGTCTTATTGAGATTTCCTCATATTGCAAAAATGACTGCTTTTACTGCGGAATCCGACGCAGCTGCAAATCTGCACAGCGTTACCGCCTTGACCGTCAGCAGATACTTGAATGTGCTGAAATCGGCTATAATCTTGGACTGCGCACCTTTGTAATGCAGGGCGGCGAGGACGCTTTTTTCACTGATGATTATATGTGCGGAATAATATCTGAACTCCGTCAGCGTTACCCCGAATGTGCAATTACTCTTTCTCTTGGTGAACGCTCCGCCGAAAGCTACAGGAAAATGAAAGCGGCTGGCGCTGACAGATACCTGCTCCGCCACGAAACAGCTTCACGGGAATTGTACAATAAAATTCACCCACAGGAAATGGCACTTGACAATCGCATAAAATGCCTGTATAATTTAAAGGAGACAGGCTATCAGACGGGCTCAGGCTTTATGGTTGGAGTACCTTTCCAGACTGTTGATGATATCGTTAAGGATATCCGATTTTTGCAGGATTTACAGCCGCAGATGATTGGCATAGGGCCTTTTGTTCCCCATAAAGACACGCCTTTCAGGTCGGAAAAGGGCGGCTCTTTTGAGCTTACTATACGTCTGCTTGGAATCCTCCGTCTCATGTTTCCTAAGGTGCTTCTGCCTGCTACTACGGCTCTGGGAACGATTTCCCCAAACGGCAGAACGGCAGGTCTTAAAACAGGCTGTAATGTAATTATGCCGAATATTTCACCTGAGGACGCAAGAAAAAAATATAACCTATATGACAACAAGCTTATTTCAGGCGGCGAAACTGCTGAGGGTCTGTCACTGCTTAAAGCGGAGATTGAGGCGGCAGGCTATGAGGTTGCCAGTGAAAGAGGCGATTACTTAGAGGAGTAAACTATGAGAGTACGTTTTCATCTGCCCGATTTTTCAGGGCGTTTCAAGCTTAATTTATTATTTGCGGATATGCTGAAAAACTTCCCCCACTATTTCCGTGAGGGTGTTGAAATTGCATCCTTCTATGGCGTATTTCCTCCGTCTATGTGGAATGGCGGACGTACACAGGGCGGCGTATGCGACCCGAATTATGTAAAGGCTGTTATCAAGGCTTTCAATGAAAGAGGTATTCCGCTCCGCTTTACATTCACAAATCCTGTGCTGGAGAAAAAGCACCTTAACGACCCTTTCTGCAATATGGTATTGAATCTTGCAAATAACGGTCTTAACGAGGCTATTGTTGTATCTCCGCTTCTTGAGGACTATATCCGCAAGAATTTCCCCAACTATAAGCTGACAAGCTCCACCTGCAAGCGTATAACTGACCCCGAAAAGCTTGAAGAAGAACTAAGCAAGGATTACAGTATCGTTGTTGTTGACTATGACCTTAACAATAAATTCGATATCCTTGAAAAGCTTCCAAGAAAACAGGACTGTGAGCTTCTTGTTAATGCCTGCTGTGAGCCGGGCTGCCCCATGCGCTCCGAGCATTACCGCACTATCGGAGTTATGCAGATTGCTTACAACGAGCATATAAGAGATAACCCCAATGTGCCTTTCAATCCCAATAAGTTTGATAAGCGCAATCTGGAAGGCTGCCGTTTCGCTCAGCGCGGAACATTTGAAATCCGCAAACTAAGCACTCATATCTCCCCTGACGATATCTGGGAGAAATACGTGCCTATGGGATTTGAGCAGTTCAAGATTGAGGGACGTACTTCAAGCAACCTCAATATTGCGGAAACTTATATGTACTACATGGCAAAGCCTGAATACCGCGACGAAGCACGTTTCAATCTACTTAAAGCTATGGAGAACACAGGAGCGCTGAAATTCACCTGATATAACGCAAACTGCATATATTATTACAAAGGCGGTGTTATATGTTACGATTGATTAAAACTATTAAAAGAGATATTGCTCTTATACGCAACAGTGACCCTGCGGCAAGAAATGCTGTGGAAATACTGCTGACTTATCCCACATTGAGAGCCATTCGCTCCTATCGCCTTGCTCATTGGTTCTATGTGCGGAAATATTATACTATTGCGAGAATTATCTCTCAGCGCGCAAGAAATAAGACGGGTATTGAAATTCACCCCGGCGCTACTATCGGCAAAGGACTTTTCATAGACCACGGTATGGGCGTTGTTATCGGTGAAACTGCTGTTATCGGCGATAACTGCCTGCTGTATCAGGGGGTAACTCTCGGGGGTACAGGTAAGGACAAAGGCAAACGTCACCCAACTCTTGGAAATAACGTCCTCGTGGGTGCAGGCGCTAAGGTACTTGGTCCCTTTACTGTGGGAAATAATGTAAAAATTGCCGCAAATGCCGTTGTTCTCAACGCTATCCCCGATGACTGTACTGCTGTGGGCGTGCCTGCAAGAATTGTCCGCAGAAAAGGCGAAAAGGTGCATCAGCACAAGGTTACTCAGGATATTGACCAGATTCATATTCCTGACCCCGTTTCCCTTGAACTGTGCAGGCTTCAGGCGGAGGTTGACAGTCTTAAAAAGGAAATTGCACGGCTGAAAAGTGAATGAATACGAAATTCCCCAAATTTTTTATATTTTTGGGGATTTTTTCTTGCATTTTTATTAATTATATGATATAATGTATTTAAGCAATGTACCCAAAACTTGATATGGAGGTTGTTAATGATGAAAATGAAAAAAATTGCAGCTATGACTGCGGCTTTGCTGATTAGTGCAAGTACTATGGGCTATTTGCCACAGGATTCAATCATAATCAGTAATGTCACAGCTAATGCGGCAGAAGAAGAAATCACAAGCGTAGAAATCAACGAAACTAACTTTCCCGACGCAATCTTCCGTGAATATGTCAAGGAAAACTTTGATACTGACGGTGACGGCGTGCTTTCAGCTGAGGAAATTACAGCTGTAACTGAAATCGACGTACATAATAAGGGTATTTCTGACTTAACAGGTATAGAATACTTTGAAAATCTTGAATGCTTAGATTGTTCGTTAAATAAACTCACAACACTCGACTTAAACAATAATACGGCATTAATTGTCTTATATTGTGAACTAAATCAGCTGACTTCTCTTGATGTAAGCAGCAACACGGCATTGCTTCACTTATCTTGTCATTCTAATCAACTCACTTCACTCGATATAAGCAGCAATACAGCATTAATTGATTTAGAATGTGGTGAAAATCGGCTCACTTCACTTGATGTAAGCAACAACACGACATTAGAGTGGCTGATGTGTTATGATAATCAGCTTACTTCACTTGATGTAAGCAACAACACGACATTAACTCGCTTATTTTGTTATAATAATCAGCTTACTTCTCTTGACATAAGTGAAAATACGGCTTTGAAAATATTGATTTGTGACCATAATAAGCTCACTTCACTTGATTTAAGCAACAACACGGCATTAACTGAATTAGATTGTGGCAAAAATCAGCTCACTTCACTTGATGTAAGCAACAACACGGCATTAACTGAATTATTTTGTTGGAAAAATCAGCTTACTTCACTTGATGTAAGCAACAACACGGCATTAACTGAATTAGTTTGTTGGGGAAATCAGCTTACTTTACTTGATGTAAGCAACTGTTCTGCATTGACATATTTAGATTGTGATGTGAATCAACTCACTTCACTTGATGTAAGTAACACTAAAGTGCAAAGCACATCGGCTTATCAAAACAAATATGAAATCCACCTCACCAACAAAACATTCGACCTTTCAACTCTCCCCACAGGCTTTGACGTTTCAAAAGCGTCCAACTGGACAAATGGTACAGTTGACGGAAATATTCTCACAGTTGAGGATATTACAAAGGAAGTAACATACAAATATGACTGCGGATATGATACATATGCAACATTCACATTAAAACCACCTTTTGAACTTCCAGCAGGCAGCGTAGAAATCAACGAAGCAAATTTCCCCGATGAAAACTTCCGTAAATTCGTCAAGAATTACTATGATAAAGACGATGACGGTGTGCTTTCAACTGAGGAAATCGAACCTGTAACTGAAATGACTCTTATCGATTACATCGGCCATAGCAAAATCGAAGTTTCTGATTTAAAGGGTATAGAATACTTCACAAATCTTGAACTCTTAGATTGTCATACTCAAAATTTAAAAGAACTCGATTTAAGCCGAAATACATCTTTAAAAGCTTTAGATTGCAGAGAAAATCAGCTCACAACTCTTGATTTAAGCAATAATACAGCATTAACATCCCTAAAATGCGACAATAACCAGCTTACAGAACTTGATTTAAGCAATAATACAGAATTACTCGCGTTGTTTTGCAATGAAAATCAGCTTACAACTCTCAATGTAAGCAAAAATACAATGTTATACCGCCTGGAATGTAGTAAAAATCAACTCACAACTATTGATACAAGTAACAACACAAACCTCCAGAAGTTGATGTGTGATGAAAACCAGCTCACAACCATTGATATAAGTAATAACACATTATTAGATTACCTGAGATGTAATCAGAACCAACTTAAAACTATTGATATAAGCAAGAATGAAGAATTAGATTTCTTGAAATGCAACAATAATCAGCTTACCTCCATTGATACACACGGCAGATCCTTATCTCTTGAAATTTTTGACAACGCATATGAAATCGCTCTCACCGACAATACTTTCGATTTATCTACCCTTCCCGAAGGATTCGATGTAACTAAAGCCTCTAATTGGACAAATGCCGAAGTTGAGGGCAATATTCTCACAGTTATTGACGATACAAAATATGTTACATACGATTATGACTGCGAAAAAGGAATTACATTATCATTTGCACTGTTTACTAAAAATAATACAGATAATCAAGTTCCTGAAAAACTTGATGTAGTAATTAACCAAGAAAACTTCCCCGATAAAGCTTTCCGCCAGTATATTACAGAAAGAGTTGACGATGACCAGAACGGAAGGCTTTCTTATAGTGAAGCTATGGGTGAATCAACAATGCATATTTCTGAATCAGGGATTTCCGACTTGACAGGCTTACAATATTTTAAAAATCTTTATGTTTTAGAGTGTTCCGACAACGACCTCACTCAGCTTGATATAAGTGAAAACAAAGCACTTACACATTTAAACTGCGAAAATAACAATCTGACAGCTCTTGATACAAGTAATAATCCATTCCTTTACGTTTTATTCTGCAAACAAAATAACCTGACAAATCTTGATGTAACTAATAATACAAAATTAGCAGCATTATGGTGCAGCGGCAATCAGCTCACAACTCTTGATGTAAGTAAAAACACAGCATTAAAAGATTTAGGATGTAAAAACAATCAGCTTACAAGTCTTGATTTAAGCAATAACAAAGTTCTTACAGGAGATGAAATTGTATTTGATACCAGTGATAACAAATACGAAATATCTGTTATCGGCAACACATTCGACCTTTCAACTCTCCCCACAGGCTTTGACGTTTCAAAGACTTCTGAGTGGACAAATGGTACAGTTGACGGAAATATTCTCACAGTTAAGGATATTTCAAAGGAAGTTACGTACAAATATGACTGCGGACATGAAACAATTGAAATATTCACATTAATTCCTACTAATGAATCTGTTACACCTCCCACACAGGAAATTAAAGTCACATTAAAGGGAGATGCAAACTGTGATGGCAAGGTAACAATTGCAGATGCTACAGCAATATTACAGTCTCTTGGAAATCCAGATAAATATAATTTGTCTGCACAGGGAGAAAAAAATGCTGACGTTACAGGCAATGACGGAGTAATGCCCTCTGACGCGGTAATGATTCAGGCATATGACGCAAAAATTATTGATGAATTTTAAATAATAAATATCCCCCACATCCGAAAATTGAAATCGGTGTGGGGGGATTCTTATTTTTTAAAAACGTTTACAATCAAAATTACCGCAGGTGAAAGAACTGCCGCTACAACCCAAATTATCCAGCTTATGTGCCAATTGAAAGTGATAAAGCTGTAACCAAGATAAACGGCAGTTATAATTGACCAGTAAATTCCCATAGCTACCAGAGAATTTCCAACATTTATTTTTTTCTCACGGCTGTATCTGTCTTTTTCTAAAAGCACGTTATATCCGCTGTTGGTTATGCCGACTCTGACAATAAAGAATACACCTGCCGCTACTGCCATAAAAAGAAATATTGCCCCAAAATCCTCTAAAGGCGAACCTCCGAAAAGTATATCGCAGACAACGGCAGGAATAAATGAAAGTATGCAGAGAATTGCGCCTATAATCAAGTGCAATGTATTTTTTGAGTGGTCACGTTCACGCTTTTCCTTGACCATTCCGTCAACGCCGTACTCTGTATCAAGGCATTCTTTTTCCATATACTCAAACTTTTTCGTAAGGCTTCCAGAGTAGATAAATAATCCAACTGCCGCCGCAACTGATAAAAATATAAATATGGGACTTAATTCTGACAAAGCTGAATCCTCAAAAAGGATTTCAAAAAGTATTGCCGCAACAGGCGAAAGTATGCACAATGCAACTCCTGCCGCAACATAAAGTGCTTTTTTGCTGTTCTTTTCCAGATACTCCACAGCCTCCGCCATTGATACGGGACGGAGAGGCGGTTCTGTTTCTACGTGAGCCTGCACAGAAACTGTCTCTGCCATATCTGCGGAAATATTCTGCTCCAGTTCAAGCTCATCTTTTAAAAGTACGTCAGTGCTGACGGAAAATATCTCTGCTAATTTAAGTATGCGTGCAAGGTCGGGAGTTGACTGCGCGCCCTCCCACTTTGAAACTGACTGCCTGCTCACTCCTAATTTTTCAGCAAGCTCGTCCTGTGTCATGCCTGACTTTTTTCTTAATTCAATTATCTTATCCGCTAATATCATAATTGTTCCTCCGTTTGATTTTTTAATAGTTTCCACGAAGCCGGCTTCCGCGTTTTCCATGATTAAAGTATACCATATCTGCCCGTTGCAGTCAATAAAGTTCGCTTTGAAATTTGTCAACCGGCAGTTGCAATGGCTGTATTTCGGGAAAAATCAGCATTCATGCAATCTGACAAATATTTCCATAACTATTGCAAAGTAAAGAAATATATGGTATAATATCTTCATTGCAACTGCTATATGTTGTAACAAATGATATACGGAAAGGGATTAAAGAAATGAAAAAAGGATTAAAAATCACGCTTATCATACTGGGGATTATTGTAGTGCTGATTGTGGGGGCATTGCTTATTGTACCGAAAAAAATGGCAATGTCGGTATACAATGATTATTTTGGAAAACGCTACACAACAGATGAAGCATGGCAATTTCAGGTTGAAGAATTTGACGGACTTGCAAGAGAAAAGCATATCTTTACTTCAAACGAGGGGCAGAAGCTTACAGGCTACATCTATTCGAAAGGCGATACCGAGGCAAAAGGGCTTATTGTTATTGCTCACGGTTTCGGGGCAGGACATAACAGTTATATGGATGTTGCCGATTATTTTGCTTCCAATGGCTACAAGGTTTTCGCCTACGACGCAACAGGCAACGACGAAAGCGAGGGCGAAAGTGTAAAGGGCTTTCCGCAGGGAATTATCGATCTTGACTATGCGCTGAACTACATAAAAAATATAGAAGAATTGTCTGATTTGCCTGTTATGCTATGGGGACACAGCTGGGGCGGATATTCTGTATGCTCAGTATCAAAGCTTCATCCTGAAATCAAAGGTATCATATCAGTGGCAGGCTTTAACAAATCCCTTGATATGCTTGAATCTACAGGCAGAGAACTTGCAGGTGACGCTGTTGACTTTGTCTTGCCTATTTTTGAAAAACATGAAACGAAAAATTTCGGTGATTACGCGGCAATGAGCGCTCTTGAAAGCCTTGAAAATTCTAATACAAAAGTTTTAATGTTTCACAGTGCAGATGATGATGTAATACCTATTGAAATAAGCTATGATAGATATTACGAAAAATTTGCTGATAATGAGAGATTTTCTTTTGTACGCTTTGAAGATAAGGGGCATAATAATATTCTTATTTCTAAATCTGCACTGGAGTATCGAAAAGAGTACAACAAGGCTGGCGAGGAATATGTTTCGCAGTTTGGCGAGGGAGAATTTACGGACGAAATGCGTCGTGAGTATATTAAAACACATTTTGACAAATCAAAAGGAAATGAACTCGACAGCGAAATAATGTCGCAGATGCTCGAATTTTATAATAATTGTATAGCATAAATTATTGGAGGATTTTATGTACGAACAGGATTATATAATGCGGCAGATTGATGATTTGGCAAGGGCAATAGCCAAAATGTTCTTTAATGTCAATGTGGAATCTCCTGCAACGGAAATAATAAAAGATATGCAGGCAATGGAAAAGGCTCAAGAACTTTTACAGAAATCAGATGAGGGAAAAATATGCTATGCCGAAGCTGACCTTTTCGACCTGATAAAAGATAATTCTTTGGATAATCTTTTAGTGGGGCTTAAATTCTATACTTATGTTAATAGTAAAGACGATGAAGAATTGATACGTAATAATTTCAGCCATGTAAAAGTAAAGGCAGGAATTACACGTCTGCTTACAGAATATGGACTTGAAAATATGGCTGATCTTTTCTTTTTTGAAGAAATCGAATAAATTTTGGTATAACAGTTGACAAACCACGTCAGATATGATATAATTTATTATAGTAACACATAGAAGCAAGTGTGTTATATAATGATATAAGGGGGTTATATTAATGAAAATTGCTTTCAAAATCATGAGTATCGTTCTGCTGATTTACTTCGGTATTCCCGCAGTAAAAGTTCTGCTTGCCCTTTTAGGCGTGGGTGCACTTTCTGCTGCTGTTGGCGGAGCAGCAGGCGCTGCCGGAGGATTTGCAATAGTCGTTGCTCTGATTGGCTGTATTCCCGTATTTATAGCAGTTGCTATGGCAATTAAAGGTGTACAGCAGAAATACGGCGAATGTTCAAAACTGGCATTCATTATTCTTTTCCTGAATATCCTCTCTCTCGTTTTTACACAAGACAAAGCAATGGCGATATTCGGAATCATCTTAATCGGAAGCTATATTTACCTTGCAAAATCATTGCAGAAAATATGGTAAAATAAAATAACAGGCTGAAGCTTTTTCAAAAATAGCTTCAGCCTTTATTTATATGCCATTTTTTGCGATTTTTTGAATTTTTTATGAATTTCCTCTTGACAAACACTAATACATTAGGTATAATATTAATGTATTATTATTTTATTTAGGGGGAATTGCAATGAAAAAGAAACTATTTACAAGAATTGCGAGCGTTCTGGCTGTCGGACTTGCCGTGGGAATCACAAAGCCTGCTTTCTTCGCACATTCAGAGAAAAACGAAGACGGCACAATGAACGTTACTGATGAAAACCGCGAAACTCTGCTGGGTATTAAAGACCCCAATGAATATTTCTTAGGAGCCGCTTCTCAATTCTCGGTATTTCTCAACGGAGATTTCAATGCAAACGAATCTGACTGTGAAGGACGACTGGCAGCAGCAGGAAACGCAAATCTCGGAACTGAAACACCTCACTATTCTGTAGGTGCTAAACTTGAAGATGCCGGAGATATCGCACAGGTTGTTATCGGCGGAAATACCCTTACAAACTTCGGCGCAAATCAGAAAAACTTTGTAATGGGCGAGAATCTCACCATTGGCGGAGAAGTTGCTACATACCTTGCAAACGGCAACTGTAATGTTTACGTTGGCGAGCTTTTCAGCTTCGAGGAACAATTTGCACTGCTGAATCAGCGTTCCGAATACCTTACTGAACAGGAAGAAAACGCTGTACTGGAAATCAACCCGTATTTTAATTCAGGCTGGACAATCAGAGGTGAGGACAAAAACCTCAACGTTGTAACTCTTACAGAAGAACAGTTTGAAACCTTTGACGGCGGATATATCGACCTTACACTTGATATCCCTGATGGTTCATACATTGTAATCAATGTTCCCGGAAATCAGGTTGACATGCCTCGTACATCTGTTTATACAGTCGATGCAAGCGGTCAGAAAACGCCTACATACGAAAATACACCTCTTCTTTATAACCTCTATGAAGCAACACGCTTCCATTATACAGGTTCAATTCAGGGTTCAACACTTGCTCCTGATGCTGACGCAACCGGCGACCAAGGCGGTCACGTAGCAGGTGCAACTATCGCAAAATCCTTCGAGGGTGGTATTCAGTTCGGATATTCCAAGTTTGACCCCATCTATCTTGAAGTAGCCGACCCGGTTACAACAACAACAACTACTACTACTACTTCGACAACGACTACAACCACTACTACTACAACTACTACAACTACTCAGGCAACGACAACTACTACATATACTGTAGATATCAAAAAGATAGATGTCGGCGGAACTGAGGTTGCAGGTGCACGACTTGAACTTAGCGGCGTTGATGAAAATGGCGATGATATCACATTTGAAAAGGGTTCAATAATAGTTGACAGATACGGCGAGCTTATCAACGGCGTTGGCGAAACACTGGTATGGATAAGCGGCGAAGGTACAACTATAGTAATAGTTGAAAACGGTACATATACACTTCATGAAGCTGCTGCTCCAAATGGATATGAGGTAGCTAATGACATTGTTTTTGAAGTCAGAGACGGAATTGTTACAGTTGACGGTAAGGTTGTAGATTCAATTGATATGGTTGATGAAAGAATTACAACAACAACAACTACTACCACGACCACGACGACAACAACAACAACTACTACCACCACGACCACGACGACAACCACAACAACTACAACAACTACCACCACAACTACAACAACTACTACGACTACAGAGCCGACAACAACTACCACAACAACAACAACAACTACCACCACAACTACAACAACTACTACCACAACTACAACAACTACTAC
>JAFXDK010000054.1 GCA_017521805.1 Ruminococcus sp.
TCAAATACTCGGCATAAAAGAAAATTTCTCTGCGTCAGAAAAACTTGAAATGCGACAGCATTCCTGCGTTTTTCTTCCTTGATAAATTTCCTTTCTGCTTTCGTCTTTTTGGCAAGGTATAATTGGTGGAGCAATATCAAAGTATTATGTACAACAAAGATATGATAATTTTTTCTCATACTGCCACATAAATCACACCTCCCAAGGAAAAGGGCTGTCAATCCAGTCCCAGTGCTGAGTATTTTCTGACTGCTCAGGAGTAATAGGACCGTAGTTTCTGACATAGTCGTTTACAGCGGAATCGCGGAGCGCCTTGTATTTCTGAAACATAGCTAACGCGCGGCGGCAGTTGGGATGAGTATCAAGGTAGAGATTGAGCTCTTTTAAAGTAAAGTCCAGCTGCTTGATTTTTTTCATAAGCATGGCTTTATTATTCATTTGTTGTCGCCTCCTCTTTTAAAGGGAAAAACGAGATCGCTGAACAGCGTACCGCAGTCGAGAGCGTCCTCGGGGGACATAGTATCGCCCCAGCTCTGAAAGGGCACATATGCCATAGCCAATGGCGTAGCCTGCGGAAACGGGGACATATCGCCATTGTAATCGGCACGCGGCATAATATCGGAAACAGCTTTGCGTAAAGTATTTTCCCGTTCTTTCGGGAACACGCTGTTTATATTATCATAAACATTAATATTCATAGAAATCTCCTTTCACGGATTGCGGCATTGCTGCCGCTTTTTTATAATATTCGTGAAAGGAGTTTTTGGTGAAATGTCTTTGAAATCAAATGTTGACTTTTAAAACTTAATGTGATAAAATATGGTAAATGAATCGGAACGAAAAATATGAATTTGTAGGTGATATTGTTTATGGAACCAAAACTTGAATATTGTGGTAATTATATAGAAATCAGAAATTTTCATCATTCAATTGATGATGAGAAAAATGGAAATCCATATAACTGTTCGTTTGATATCAAAGTCAAATCAGGTGTATTTACTGGTGTTGCAGACGGTTGTGAATGCGATTATAAGGAATTACAAAAATTCATTGTGGCTCTTGAAGATTTAATTTCATTCAAAAGAAAAGAAATAACCTTTATCGAAATTGGTTATGGAAATAAAATCGAATTTAAATGCGACAGAACAGGACATATTAAAATATTCGGAGATATACAAGGTGATGCAGGCACTCACTTTATGAAATTTGAGTTTATGACAGACCAAACAGTTTTTTCAAAATTCATAAATGAATTGAAAAGTCTGTAAATTCCAATTTATCAAACAGTTGAAAAAGCCGTACTCGTAAATTTCGGGTGTTGCCTATAATAAAACGAACAGATTAGGGCGTGTTGACACAAAGTTATTGCACGGGTTTTCGAGCATAATTTTGCTGAAAAAAAGGCAAAAATATGCAGGCGTGCTGTCGCACGGCAAATATTTTTAACGCAGTTTTCGGCAAATTTTGCCGAAAATACGGGTGAGTGACTTTAGTGTCAACACGCCCTAATAAATGGGGGAAGAAAAATGCATATTTTTGAAATGGAATCATCAAAAAAAGGTAGTTATTTTCTGGCAGCAGAATTCAAGAAGATAGTTGCAGTATACGAATCGTCTACAGGCAGAAAACTTGGTGAATATAACACACACTTTGAGAGTGGCGGAAAGAGAATGTGTATAGCGGAAAGCGGAAAATATTTTGCAGCAGCGGCATACGGCAGATTCGGAATAACCCTATTCAGCACAGAAACAGGAGAGGCTATTTGGACAACAAAAGAAATAAAAAGAATACAGCAAATCTGCTTTTCATCCGATGATACCCTGATTTTCGTTATAAATGATGATAACAGGCTTTATACGTTATCTTCAGCAGACGGAAGTATAGTTACAGTTGAAAAAAGCATAGTGAAAATATTTTCCGATAGTACACATGAAGTAAAACTTACAAGTCACGGGAATCTTACATGGAACGGTGGTTCAGCAAGTTTAAAGGATAATAAAATTCTCTGCTTATGTTCGGGCAATAGCAGGGTATTCTGTACGATTATGGGCGGCGGCATGAAATGCTTTTCCGATAATGGAAATGTGCTTTGGAAAGCGAAAAATAAGCCCAATGAGCATTATGTAAAACTTTGTTATAATCAGAAATACGATTACATTATAGGGCTGGGATTCAAATACAGCTCAGCAAGAAAAGAGCCATTTTACTTCCTTGATGTGTATTCTGCCGAAAACGGTACTGTTGTTTACACTGTGGGGCTCAATGATAATTCACAGTATACTTTTATCAACAACGGAGAGGGAGTTGTTTCAGCAATCGGAAATGTGTACATACTTGAAAAAGACGGTTATATATTAAATGAAAAACAATTTGAAATTTGACAAAATTCAAAGTATCAGCCCCAACGAATTAGTTATTTTACATTGTTCTGCGTAGTGGCTGCCTTTGGCAGTCCGCAATTTCTGAACGAAATTCAGGTTTTCAACAATTTCGGGGCTGATGCCCACATCAGCCCATTAAACCAAATAAGAATATGTAGAGGATTAATTATTATGAATGTTCGGATTACACAGTATATTCAAGAACACAAAATTACAAATGGCAGTGCCCTTATATTCCGTGATTATGAAGAATTTCTTCATACGCTTTATCTTAATAATGGTCGTGTCGGGATGATTATTTGGTATGAGTATTGTCGAATAAATGAGCAACAAATAGGAATGGGTGGATATATAGATACTGAAAATCATGGATATATGTGGGCAGAAACCCAGCTCTTTGCAACAGATATACAAGAAAAATCATTGAGTGAAATTCTTGAGTATATTTCGGAAATGAGAGATAAATATTCAGGCTATAACTTGTATCCTGAATTTTACTTATACTAAATTCCAATTTGGTTTATCTACAGGAAACCCACTACAGAATAAAATTCACAAAAAACAAGAAAATTTTCGTAAAAATTCCATAAAATCACTTGACAGCTATATAAATGAATGTTATAATAACATCAAAGGTATATATACCTTATATAAAAATAAAAACAATTTATGGAGGGAAAAATTATGTCAAACAAAAAGTTAAGAACACTTGCCGCACTGACAAGCGCTTTACTTGTTGTCAATGCAGGGGCAGCCTCATTTGTCGCTAATGCCGCAGGTTCAGGCTCATTCGTTACCGTCGACGGAGATTCAAACGATTCAAGCAATTCACATGTTTCAATTTTTGGCGGTGAATACATGACATTGCCGCAGATTGAAAACAACGACAGATATGAACTTTCAATTGAATCACAGCCTGAAAAAACGGTATATCTGACAGGAGAAGAACTGGACCTGACAGGGCTTGAATTTTGCTGTCTGCACCAGTCAGACCCTTCCGCTGAAATATGGGAAGGCGATTATTTCGACACCTACGAAACACCACTCAGCGAGCTTATCGAAAGCGGAAAAATAATTATTGACGATTCCGAATTCGACAACACCAAGGCAGGTTTTTACAATATTTATATCATATACGGCAATGTGACAGAATCTATAAGGGTAAGAGTTAAAGAAGTAAGAGAGCAGGATAAAATCGAAATCATAAGCGAACCGTCAAACACACTCATAAAACTTGGCGAAGAACTTGACCTGACAGGAACATGGCTTACACTCAAAGATAAAGAAACAAACGAAGAGACAGTGTATTACGATATATACGAATTAATCGACAACGGTACAATTACAGTTGACAGCTCCGAATTTGACAATACCCAAGAAGGCGTATATCCCATATTCATCACCTACGACGGAGAAACCGTTGAATTTAATGTAAATGTTTATGAATACATAGAATCATACTACTTTGGAATTTCTAAGAATACCGTCAAAAAAGTATACCGGATTGGCGAGGAGCTTGACCTGACAGGCGCCAAATTCAATGGAAGTTACAGCGATGGTCTTATACACGGCGATTTCTTCTATGCCAACCTTGCAGAATATATTGAAAAAGGAACTCTGATACTTGACGATTCCGAATTCGACAACACCAAGGCAGGCACATACACAATATATGTTCACTACGGAACAGCTACAGATTCTTTCAATGTAGTAGTTACGGACGAAGAAACAGCTCCCTCTGACGAACTCACAATCCACTGTTACCCATTCAGAATTGACTATGATCTTAACATGGCGCTTGACCTTTCAGGTGCCGTAGTTTCAGGCAGTTACGGCGAAAATAACGAATTTCATGGCGAATACCTTACAGATATGATTGAAAAGGGTATAATCGACGTTGATTGTTCAGAATATAATTCCTCTGAAATCGGCGCTTATAAAATTTATATCATACTTGGCACAGCTGTAGAATCCTTTGAAGTTAGAGTTGGCTGTCCACTGGTTCAGAATATTCTCAATATAGAAACACTCCCGATTAAAACGGAATATAACTACGGTGAAGAGCTTGACCTTACAGGTGCAGAGGTATACTGTTGGGCAAGAGGCGACGGCGGCACAATACCCGACACAGATTTCACAGCCGATTTACAGACGCTTGTTGATAATGAAACAATAAAAATAGACTATTCCGAATTCTACGAAACAAAATCAGGAACCTGCACAATTCACCTCAACTATGGTCATGCATGGGCATCTTTCGAAGTAACTGTCAATAGTGAAGAATCACTCCCGACAGGCGACGCAAACGGCGACGGAGATTTCACAATTGCGGATGTAGTTACAGTACAGAAAGCAATTATGGGCAAAAAAACAGCAATTCTGTCAGATTGCAAAGCTGCTGACCTTTATGAAGACGGCATAATTGACGTATACGATTTCATACTGATGAGAAAAGAAATTATCAAAAAGTAAATATTAATACCGCCCGAAATCACGGGCGGTATTTTCATATCTTCACACAAACAAAATTAACCTAAAAGCCCCTCTATGCCGTCCTCCTTGAAGCGTTCCTTGTAGTATACAAGCTCCTCCTGTATAATATCATCAATAACGCTCATACCAAGAAGCTCAACAGGAGCTCTGTCATCAGTGAGTATAAGACCTCCTGCCTTGTATTCAACAATTTCCTCTCCTATTTCGTTCATCAGCGAATACAAATCGGCATTTTCGATAACAGCGGATTTCTCCATAAAGCGCTCGATCATTTTCGGGTCATTTGAAGCAAACAGCTCACGGTTAGTTGAATTACTTACATCAACTGTGAATACCTCAGAAAATTCAGAAGCAATAGTATCAGCAAGATAATTATTTATACCGTTGTTATCCTTTGCGCGCATATTCATATTAACAACCATTACGCCTTTTTCTGCAAGATGCTCACGAACCTGCGCAAAGAATTCCTTTGAGGACATCTGAAAGGGAATTGTAATATCCTGATACGCGTCAACCATAATAACATCATATTTTTTATCGCAAACATTGAGAAAAGCCCTGCCGTCGTAGGCAGTAACAGTAACATCATCGGGGAGGTCAAAATATTCTCTTGAAAGCTCCACGATTTTCTCATCGATTTCAACACCCTCAGCCGTAACACCGTCGAAATATTCCATACACTGTTTAGCGTAAGTGCCTGTACCCATTCCGAGAATAAGTATATCCGTAGTATCATCGGTTTCAGCCATAAGAGGTGCCGCCATTGCGTAATCGTAGTACATTCCCGTAAGTTCACCCGATTTCATATACACCGACTGAACACCGAAAAGCACGTTTGTTGAAAGAGCAGTACGGCGTTCATTATCCTTTACCTGCAAATAGTTGTAAACCGATTCGCCCTCGTATGCAAGGTCTTTTTCCCAGAATGCAAAACCAAGGGAGGGAGAAAGTCCGCAGCAGATAAGGAAAAGAAGTCCGCTGGCAATGACCTTTCCCCTGCCCCTTTTCGAGCTAATAAAATACACCAGACCGAGAGCAATAAGGATTCCCGAAAAAATCAGAAAAGTCACAGCCGTTCCAACCGCAGGAATTGAAATAAACGTAGGAACAAAAGTACCGATAATACTGCCGATAGTGTTTGAAGCATTCATCATACCCACTGTTTTACCGTTATCATCAAGGCTGTCAACAGTATATTTTACAAGGGAGGGAGTAACAGTTCCAAGCAGGAACAGCGGATAAACAAACACCACCATACAGGTGAAAAACGCCGCCCATATGAGAAAATTTGTGTTTACCGTAACAACGAGAAGTCCCGAAATTCCGAGAATAGCGAATTTTCCCAGAAAGGGTATAGCCGCAATCCATACTCCTGCAACGAGAATTCTCGCATAAAGCTTATCGGGATTGGGATTTTTATCCGCACTTTTTCCGCCGTAGATATTACCGAGAGCCATAGCAATCATAATAGTGCCAATAATAATAGTCCAGACAATCTGTGAGGAACTGAAATAAGGCGCAAGAAGCCTGCTTGCTCCAAGCTCAACAGCCATAACCGACATACCCGAAAAGAATTCGGTAAGATAAAGATAAAATTTATTTTTCAATATTTTTGGAGTTTCTTTTGAAATCCCCTTTGTTTCATTTTTACTCATATCCTGCTCCTGGTGCATAAATTTTTTAAGGCAATACCGCACAGAGCTTGTACGAAAGATGCAAGTAGATTTCGTGCAAAGCCGTCAGGCGGGCTTTGTGCGGTGTTGCCTTAAGGTTCCCTTGAATAAATTCAAAGCATAGAATTATTATACCACATAAAAACGACATTTTCAATAGAAATACAAATATTATTTGGCAATGCAGTCTGCAAAAAATGATGTAGGCATTCGTCAGCAAGCTCTGAACAAAATTCAGATTTTTCGACAATCTCTGGCAGTACAGTGTAAAAGCGGTGCCGCTTTACTTTACACAGATTTTTTTATCATATGGTATTGCCATTTCTGTGATATTATGTTATAATATTACAGTAAGTCTTTTCAGAAAGGATATAGAATATGAAAGCACGTTTTCATCTGCCTGATTTTGCAGGTCATTTCAAATTCAATCTTGTTTTTGCCGAATTTCTTGCACAGTATCCTCAATACTTCCGTGAGGGCGTTGAAATAGCTTCTGTATACGGCGTATTTCCTCCGTCTCTCTGGAACGGCGGACGTACTCAGGGAGGCATCAGCGACAAAAATTTTGTAAAGGGAGTTATAAAGGCTTTCAACGACAGAGGTATTCCGCTGCGTTTTACTTTCACCAATCCCGTTCTCGAAAAAAAGCATCTCAGCGACGATTTCTGCAATATGGTGCTCAACCTTGCAAATAACGGCATGAACGAGGTTATTGTAGTATCTCCAATTCTGGAGGATTATATAAGAAAGAATTTTCCAAAATATAAAATCACCAGTTCCACCTGTAAGCGTATCACCGACGGCGAACAGCTTTACAGCGAGGTTGAAAAGGATTATCATATAGTTGTAATTGACTACGACCTGAACCATGATTTTAATACTCTTGAAAAAATCACAGACAAGGCGAAATGTGAGCTTCTTGTAAATGCCTGCTGTAATCCAAACTGCCCCATTCGTTCAGAGCATTACAACGCAATCGGCTTACAGCAGATAGCCTATGCAAATCATGTAAAAAAATACCGCGATGTTCCTTTCAATCAGGAACGCCTCCTCCGCGAACATCCTGAAATACAGAAGTTCGTGGACTGTAACTGCGCCGGCAGAAGTCTTTTTGATGTGATAAAGCTGAAAAATCACATAACCCCCGATGAAATCTGGAATAAGTACATACCCATGGGCTTTGAGCAGTTCAAAATCGAGGGGCGCACTTTCGGAACATTCAACCTGCTTGAACATTACATGTACTACATGATAAAGCCTGAATGTAGAGATGAAGCACGTTTTGAGTTCCTCCGACTGCTTGAAGCAAACAAGGTGCTTGAAGTTCTGGAATAGGAGTGGGATTTATGAATATTATACTTGCTTCCGCTTCCCCAAGACGACGGGAGCTTATGAGCGTTATAACTTCCGATTTCACCGCTGTTTCCATTGATGCCGATGAAACTCTCCCGAAAGATACAGAGCCGCTGAAAGCTTCTGAATATCTGGCGGAGATAAAGGCATCTGCCGCCGCTGAAAAATACCCCGATGATATCGTTATCGGCTGTGATACTACGGTTATATGCGGCGATAAAATCCTCGGCAAGCCAAAGGACAAAGACGAATGCCGTCAGTTCATGAATATGCTATCGGGGCGCAATCATCAGGTAGCTACAGGCTGCTGTATAATCTCAAAGGGCAGAAAAACGTCATTTACTGAGATTACCGATGTTACTTTCCGTCAGCTTACAGACGAGGAAATCGAGGAATATATTTCAACAGATGAGCCATATGATAAGGCAGGCGGCTACGGTATACAGGGCAAAGCCTCTCTGCTTATCGAGAAGATAAACGGCGATTATTTCAATGTGGTAGGGCTTCCCCTTTCACATCTTAACCAAGCTTTAAATTTATACAAGGAGTAATTATACATGAAACAGACAGCATTTCACAACGGAAATATCCTTATCCCGAATTCTTCCGTGGATATGGAAAAATGGGCAGTTATCGCCTGCGACCAGTACACCAGCGAGCCTGAATACTGGGACAAGGTAAAGGCAGAGACAGAGGGCGCTTCCTCATCTCTCAATCTCATTCTCCCCGAGCTTTATCTGGAAGAAAACGACGTAGAACAGCGCATTGACGCTATTCACAGCGCTATGGACAGCTATCTTGAAAAGGGTATTTTCACCGAATACAAGAACGCTATGATTTACGTTGAGCGTATCCAGAGCAACGGCATTGTGCGCAAGGGACTTATCGGAACTATCGACCTTGAAGAATACGACTTCTCAAAGGGAAGCACTTCTGAGGTTCGTGCTACTGAGGCTACCGTTATTGAGCGTATTCCTCCCCGTATAAAAGTACGTCAGGGTGCGGCTCTGGAACTCCCACATATCATGATACTCATTGATGACCCCGATGAAACTGTTATCGAAGCTGTAAACAAGGACGATATGACAAAGCTTTATGATACAAAGCTTATGCAGAACGGCGGCAGCATCAGCGGATATCTTGTTGACGAGGCTGCACAGGGCAAAATCAACGAGGCTCTTGCTGCTCTTGGAGATTCCGAAACTTTCAACAAAAAGTATAATCTCACAGATTCACCTGTACTCCTTTACGCTATGGGCGACGGAAATCACTCTCTTGCTACTGCAAAGGAATTCTATGAGCAGCTGAAAAAAGCTAATCCCGATAAGGATATGTCAAATCATCCTGCACGTTATGCCCTTGCTGAAATTGTAAATCTCCACAGCGACGCACTTAAATTTGAGGCTATTTACCGCCTTGTATACGATGTAGACTGCGATAAGCTCATTGCAGGTCTTACTGAGGCTCTTGCCCTTTCAGATACTCCTGCTGAGCAGTGGGTTGAGGTTGTCTGCGGCGGCAAGGAGCAGAAGCTCTATATTTACAACACAACTTCAAATCTTTCCGTTGGCTCTCTCCAGAATTATCTTGACGGTTATATCAAGGAAAATGGCGGAAAAATCGACTATATCCACGGTATTGAAAACGTTAAGGCTCTTGCTGAAAAACACAGCGGAATCGCTTTCATTCTGCCTGATATGGATAAATCCCAGCTTTTCCCCACAGTTATCAAGGACGGCGCTCTTCCCAGAAAAACTTTCTCCATGGGACACGCTGATGATAAGCGTTTCTACATCGAGGCAAGAAAAATCAGCGAATAATTATAAATTTATATTTACGGGCGAGCGAAATCGCCCGTATTTTTATAAAAGTGACGCCAAGCATACCTTTTCGCTTACTACAACCACTTTTGTCTCATAAGAATACTGGCTTAAATGAAGTCTTTCGAGTTCCTTTTCAGCTTCCCTGAACGTTGGAAATACCTTTGTATTAAGCTTTTCATCACAAAGATATGCACCTGTGCCAGTATTGCGGATAACATAGCTTAACTTGTATCTCTGCTTGTGATTCGGCTGAATGGTCTTGTCTGCAAAATTTTTTCTGTTCATGGTTTATACCTCCGTAACTTTTTGTGGAATTTTCTTCAACAACCATATTATACCATGCTGTTGAAGAAATGTCAACAGGTTTTTGAAATTTATTCTCGTTTTTCTGAAATTTGGCATTAGTGACAAATATTAGCACTCAATATAGATGTTAATACTGCAATATGCTGATTTTAAACACCTGTGTTGATAAATTCTCAAAAGTTGTTGACAAATATTAAACAACATGTTATAATAAAGTAAATAGAAAAAGTATCAACACAAAGGAGTTGCTTTTTATGGCTGATATTGGCGCTATCATTAAAATCCGACGTACTGAACTGGGTATGACCCAGGATGAACTTGCCGAAAAAACCGGCTACAAAACAAGGTCGTCTATCAATAAGATTGAAAAGGGCTGCAACGACTTGCCGCGTAATAAAATTGAGCTGTTTGCTAAGGCGCTTAATGTGCCTCAGGCTTATTTTCTCAGTGACGAGCCTCAAGACATGACACTTGAAGATTTGTGCGAAAAATACAGCAATATCCGTCCCATAAGCATGAAACGCTTTCCGCTGCTTGGCGAAATTGCCTGCGGTGAGCCGATTTTTGCCGATGAGGATAAAAACAGCTACGTTATGGCGGATATGGATATTGCCGCTGATTTCTGCCTCCGTGCTAAAGGCGACAGCATGATAAATGCCCGTATTAATGACGGTGATTTGGTTTTTATCCGCGAAATGCCTATGGTTGACAACGGGGATATCGCCGCTGTTATCATTGATGATGAGGCTACGCTGAAAAAAGTGTACTATTATCCCGAAAAATCAAGACTTGTACTTTTCCCCGAAAATCCGCGGTATGAGCCATTTGTGTACACGGGCGAGGAGCTTAATTCTATCCGTATTCTCGGTAAGGCGGTTTATTTTATGAGTTCGCTTTGATTTTATCAGCACAAATATGTATTTTTCAGTGGGTGAGCATTGCTCACCCCTACTTTTTTGCTGTATTACGTTGTTTATTATTGGGGCGATTTGATATCGACCCTCAGTCTGTCGAAAAGGTTTCAATAAGATTATTTTATGGGGACGCTCTCTCTTGCAGAGTGCCTGAATGCTATGCAGTGATTTGCTCTGGACTTTGCTAAAGAGTTCAAGTTTCAATGATGGTTCAAAAGATATATGTTAATTATATGACGATATATTTAACTTTTTTGCTGTTTTTGTGTATATAAGTTTCTTGCGTTGGTAAAATCTAATGCTGTTATTGAGAAACATTTTATACATGAAATTTTGTCAACCTAATGAAACAAATGTTTTTTAAGATGCAAAATATAGTATAATAATTAACAGAGTCGTCGACAACTCAGAACTAAATAATTTGAAAAGGATATTATTAAAATGAAAAAAACTTTTAGAAAAATTACTGCTTCAATCACAGCAGCACTTCTCTGCGCACTTCCACTTGCCAATGCACTCACAGCAGGTGCAGTTGCTAAATCAGACGCACGTTATACATACAGAAAGGTTTTTGCAGTTTCATCAGCAAAGAATATTGATCGTCTCGTAATCGGTCTTGCTTGCAAAACAACCAACACTGACGCACCAACTGCAAACAAAATAGCAAGCGGTATTCTTCAGAACACCGGTGGCGGTGCTCCTGGAGTATATGCCGGCGGCGCTAATTTCTATCCCTCAAATCACAATGTAGTGGGCGGTCTTGTATCTTTCCACACACACTGCAATTCTCCTTCTGACTACAAGGAGATAAGCGTAACAAACTTAGCATACGATCCTAACGGCAAACTTATAACAAATGCAGTATCAGCTAGTCCTACATTCCTCGTTGGAGATATTAACCTTGACAAGAAAGTTAACGAAGCTGACTACCAGATTCTTCACGCTGGTATTAATAAATATGCTCCTAATTCTTCCAGATATAAGTTCCACTATTTTGGATATCTGAATGTATCTGTCGGCAACGTTTCAGGTAACTATTCTGGTTATGCACTCGACATCAACAATGACGGATATTTGAGCAAAGCTGATGATGAAATGTTCAAATTATACTTAGAAAGCACTCTTGATAGATTTGCTGAATAAGATATTGTACTAATAATTAAAAAACTGTGGGGCGATTTCATATCGCCCCTTAGTTTGTAAAAAAAGGGGTTTTTACGCACGGGCGCACAGGAATGCACCTCTACGAATTGGCTATTTTGCGTCATTTCGTGTATAGACGAATTATGTTCATTATTTTGAAACGGAATTATGTTGTGATGTTTTTTAGGGGACGCTCTCTCTTACAGAGCGTCCCCTCTTTTCAATTCAATCGCAGTCAAATCCAAGTGCGATATACCCTCACGTTCAAACAGCATCCTGCCTCACGTTCGGGCAACCCCTTGCAGAGCGCTTGAACGCTACGCAGGGCTTTGCCCTGCACCCAC
>JAFXDK010000055.1 GCA_017521805.1 Ruminococcus sp.
TGCAGAGCAGTAAGAAAGGGAGGATTTAGCTAATGTCTACTGAGAGAAACCTTAGAAAAACAAGAGTAGGTAAGGTTGTAAGCGATAAGATGGATAAGACCGTCGTAGTTGCTATCGTTGATAACGTTAAACACCCGCTTTATAAGAAGATCATCAAGAACACTGTTAAGTTCAAGGCTCATGACGAGAACAACGAGTGCAGAATTGGTGACAGAGTTGAGATCATGGAGACACGTCCGCTTTCCAAGGATAAGAGATGGCGTGTAACCAACATCATTGAAAAGGCTAAGTAATTTGTTATAAGCTTTAAGCTTGAAAGGAGGAACTCGCTGTGATTCAGATGCAGACTTATCTTAAAGTCGCTGATAATACAGGAGCTAAGGAGCTCATGTGTATCAGAGTTCTGGGTGGTACACGCCGCAGATATGCAAATATCGGTGACGTTGTAGTTGCTTCCGTAAAGAAAGCAACACCCGGAGGCGTTGTAAAGAAGGGCGACGTTGTTAAGGCAGTTATCGTTCGTTCAGCAAAGGGTCTCAGAAGAGAGGACGGAACATATATCCGTTTCGATGAGAACGCTGCTGTTATTATTAAGGAAGACAAGAACCCCAAGGGTACCCGTATTTTCGGACCTGTTGCTAAGGAGCTTCGTGAAAAGGAATACACAAAGATCCTCAGCCTTGCTCCCGAGGTTCTTTAATCGGAGGTGTCACAAGATATGAGTAAAGTTCACGTAAAAACCGGTGACACTGTTATCCTGCTTACAGGTAAGTACGAGGATAAGTACGATAAGAACGGCGACAGAAAGACCGGTAAAGTTGCAGAGGTTAGCCCCAAGGAGGGCAAGGTAATCGTTGAGGGTATCAACGTTATCACAAAGCACGTAAAACCCACAAGAATGGGTCAGCAGGGCGGCATTGTAAAGACTGAGGCTCCCGTGTACGCTTCAAAGGTACAGCTGGTATGCCCCAAGTGCGGCAAGCCCACAAGAGTTGGTCACACTTTCGAGGGAGACAAGAAGCTCCGTGTTTGCAAGAAGTGCGGCAAGTCTTTTGAATAATGTAAAGGAGAAACGACAATGGCAAGATTAAAAGATTTTTATGTTAGCGACGTTGCTCCCGCACTGATGAAGAAGTTCGGATACAAGAGCGTTATGCAGATTCCTAAGCTTGACAAGGTTGTAATCAACGTTGGTGCAGGCGAGGCTAAGGATAACGCAAAGGTTATCGACGCTATCATGACTGATATTGCTGCTATTACAGGTCAGAAGCCCGTAGTATGCAGAGCTAAGAAATCCGTAGCTAACTTCAAGCTCCGTGAGGGTATGCCTATCGGTGTAAAGGTAACTCTCAGAGGCGAGAGAATGTATGAGTTTGTTGATAAGCTCTTCAACGTTGCGTTCCCCCGTGTTCGTGACTTCAGAGGTATCAGCGCTAACTCCTTCGACGGCAGAGGAAATTACTCTACAGGTATCAAGGAGCAGCTCATTTTCCCTGAGATCGAGTACGACAAGATCGATAAGGTAAGAGGTATGGATATCAACTTTATCACTACAGCTAATACCGACGAAGAGGGTAGAGAGCTTCTCTCACTCCTCGGCGCTCCGTTCATCAAGTAATCAGGGAGGAAGAAAAATGGCTAAAAAGGCAATGATCAATAAGCAGCAGAAGACTCCCAAGTATTCCACAAGAGCATACAACAGATGTAAGATCTGCGGAAGACCGCACGCTTATCTCAGAAAATTCGGCATTTGCCGTGTATGCTTCAGAGAGCTTGCTCACGACGGACAGATTCCCGGCGTAAAGAAGGCAAGCTGGTAAAATACGAAAAGGAGGTCATCTGAATGCAAATCACAGATACAATCGCTGATCTTTTAACAAGAATTCGTAATGCGAATACTGCAAAGCACGCCACAGTTGACGTTCCCGCTTCAAATGTTAAGAAGGCTATCACACAGATTCTCGTAGACGAGGGTTATGTAAAGGGCTTTCAGGTAATTGAGGACGGTAAGCAGGGTGTTATCAGAATCACGCTCAAATACGGTGACAACAGATCACCTGTTATCACAGGACTCAGAAGAGTTTCCAAGCCCGGTCTGCGTATCTATTCCAGCTGCGCAGATATGCCTAAGGTAAGAAAGGGACTTGGTATCGCAATCGTTTCAACATCCAAGGGTATCGTAACTGACAAGAAGGCTCGTGAGCTCAATGTCGGCGGAGAGGTACTCGCATACATCTGGTAAGGAGGAACAAGGTTATGTCAAGAATCGGCAAAATGCCTATCACAGTTCCTGCAGGTGTAGAGGTTAAGAACGACAATAACTGCATCACTGTTAAGGGACCCAAGGGCGAACTTACAAATCAGTTCAACACAGAGCTTACAATCAATGTTGAGCCCGGTGTTATCACAGTAACAAGACCTAACGACGATAAGAAGTATCGTTCACTTCACGGTCTTACAAGAACTCTCATCGCAAACATGGTTGAGGGTGTAACAAACGGATACTCCAAGACACTCGAAATCGAAGGTGTCGGCTACCGTGCCGCTAAGTCAGGCAAGCAGGTAAATCTCAACCTCGGATTCTCACATCCCGTAGTATTTGAGGAAACAGATACAATCAAGCTTGAAGTTCCTGCACCTAACAAGATTATTGTTAGCGGTATCGACAAGCAGGCTGTAGGTCAGTTTGCAGCTGAAATCCGTGAGAAGCGTCCCCCCGAGCCTTATAAGGGCAAGGGCATCAGATATGCCGGCGAGCGTATCATCCGCAAGGAAGGTAAGGCCGGTAAGGGCAAGAAGTAATTAAAAGGAGCAAATTGCTATGATAAAGAAATTTGACAGCAATAAGGCAAGATTAAAGAGACACCGCAGAGTTCGTTATAAGATTTCCGGAACTCCTGAGTGTCCCCGTCTCAATGTTTTCCGTTCTTCTAAGCATATCTATGCTCAGATCATTGACGACGTAAACGGAGTTACTCTTGCTTCTGCATCCAGCATGGATAAGGGCTTTGAGGGCAACGGCGGCAACATTGAAGGTGCTCGCAAGGTCGGCGAAATGATCGCAAAGAACGCCGCTGCAAAGGGTATCACTGAAGTTGTATTCGACAGAGGCGGCTACCTCTACCACGGAAGAGTTAAGGAACTCGCCGAGGGTGCCCGTGAAAACGGATTACAGTTCTAAGAGGGAGGTAAAACAATGGCTAATATTGAAACACAGGCTCCTGAGCTGCAGGAAAAGGTTGTTGCTATCAACAGAGTTTCTAAGACAGTTAAGGGCGGTCGTATCATGAAGTTCTCAGCTCTCGTTGTTGTTGGTGACGGAAACGGCACAGTAGGCTTCGGTCTCGGTAAATCCGGAGAAGTTCCCGACGCTATCCGCAAGGGTATCGAGGACGCTAAGAAGAATCTCTGCAAGGTTGCTCTCAAGGGTACAACAATTCCCCACGAGATTGTAGGCGCATTCGGCGCAGGCAGAGTTCTTATGAAGCCCGCTGCACCCGGTACCGGTGTTATCGCCGGCGGCCCTGTTCGTGCAGTAATCGAAGTTGCAGGTATCAAGGACATCAGAACAAAGTCTCTCCGTTCCAACAATCCCTGTAACGTAGTAAGAGCTACAATCAACGGTCTTAAGGCTTGTACTTCTGCTAAGGATGTCGCTGCAAAGAGAGGCAAGACTGTTAAGGAAATTTTAGGTTAAGGAGGCATTGACAATGGCTAAGAATATTAAGCTCGTTAAGAGCCTCATCAGCTGCAAGAAGGATCAGATCGCTACTGCTAAGGCATTAGGTCTTAAGAAGATTGGCGATGTGACAGTTCAGCCCGACAATGCTCAGACAGATGGCAAAATCAAGAAAATTTCACACCTCATCGAGGTTACTGAAGCGTAAGCAAGGAGGTGCACACCATGAAAATTCACGAATTAACTCCCGCACCTGATTCCAACAAGGCTGTAAAGCGTGTAGGTAGAGGTCACGGTTCAGGTAACGGCAAGACTGCCGGCAAGGGCCACAAGGGACAGAACGCTCGTTCAGGCGGCGGCGTAAGAATTGGCTTTGAAGGCGGACAGATGCCTCTCGCAAGACGTATTCCTAAGAGAGGATTCAACAACATCTTCGCTACAAAGTATGCTATAATCAATGTATCCGATCTTAACAAGTTCGAGAACGGTACAGTTGTAGACGCAGAGCTTCTCAAGGCTGCAGGTCTTATCAAGAAGGAGCTTGACGGCGTTAAGGTTCTCGGTAACGGAGAGCTTACAGCTCAGCTTACTGTTAAAGCTGCAAAATTCTCTCAGAGTGCTGTAGAGAAAATTGAAAAGGCAGGCGGAAAGACTGAGGTGATGTAATGTGTTTCAGACTCTGAAACGTGCATGGAGCGTACCGGAAATCCGTAAAAAGCTTCTTTATACATTACTCATGATAGTTATATTCAGATTAGGAAGTGCTATTGCTGTTCCTTTCCTCAATACAGTTGCCGTTGATCTCTGGATGAACGAAAACGCAAAAGGCGGTAATTTCCTTGAATATCTGAATACAATTTCAGGTGGAAACTTGTCAAAGGCAAGTATGTTTGCTCTTTCAATCACACCTTACATCAATGCGTCAATCATCATGCAGCTGCTGACATATGCACTGCCTCCTCTTGAAAGACTCAAAGATGAGGGTGAAGAAGGACGAAAGAAAATCAATAAAATCACTTCATTTGTTGCATTAGGTTTATCTGTATTTATGGGTTATGCCTACTATCTTACTCTTAAAAAGATGGAAGTAACAGATGAAAAAACAGGCGAGATCCTCCATGCTGTTAAATACAGTAGCGGTTGGGAGATGTGGTTCACAGGAATCATTATCGTTGCTTGTTTTGTAGCAGGTTCATCATTCGTTGTATGGATGGGTAACAGAATCAGCGAAAAAGGTATCGGAAACGGCGTATCAATGATACTCTTTGCCGGTATCGCAGCAAGATTCCCTGTTGATGCAGGTACACTTCTCCGTCTTACAATGGATAAGCCTGAAAAATATCTCTTTGTATCCTTAGGTTACATTGTATTTATCGTATTTGAGTTTGCATTCATCGTTCTTATGAATGAGGCTGAAAGACGTATTCCAATCCAGTACGCCAAGCGCGTAGTTGGAAGAAAACAGTATGGCGGACAAAAAACACATATTCCGATAAAGATTATGATGAGCGGCGTTATGCCTATCATCTTCGCTATGTCGTTTATGTCTCTCCCCCAGACAATCCAGCTTTTTGCAGGTTTACCTACAAAGACAGAGGGATTCTACTACCACTTCTGTGAGTTCTTCGATAATACAAGCTGGTCATATGCAATTCTGTATTTCATACTCATAATTGCATTCAACTATTTCTATGTATCAATTCAGTACAATCCTGTTGAGATTGCAAATAATCTCCGTCAGTCCAACGGTGGTATCCCCGGTATCAGACCCGGAAAGCCCACTTCCGACTACATTCAGAGAATACTTTCCAAGCTCACACTCGTTGGAGCTATATTCCTTGGTATCATTGCTATTATCCCAATTTTCTTCGGTATGGCAGACCAGAATCTCCAGTCACTCTCAATGGGCGGTACAACAATTCTCATCGCTGTAAGCGTTGCTCTTGAAACAACACGTACACTTGAATCAAATCTTATGATGAGACACCATAAGGGCTTCCTTTCATAAGATTAAGGAGGATATAAAATGAATCTTATCTTTTTAGGTGCACCCGGTGCAGGTAAGGGAACACAGGCTGAGGTAGTTTCCGAGGCTCTTAACATTCCCCAGATTTCTACAGGCAATATTCTTCGTGAAGCTGCTAAGAACGGCACAGAGTACGGACTCAAGGCAAAGGCTGCAATGGATGCCGGCGCACTCGTTTCCGACGATATCGTAATCGGTATCCTTAAAGAGCGTATTGCAGAGGACGACTGCAAGGAAGGCTTCATTCTTGATGGTTTCCCAAGAACAGTTCCTCAGGCAGAGGCTCTTGACGCAATGGGCGTTAAAATCGACAAGGTGGTTGAAATCAACGTAGCAGATGAAACAATCAAGCAGAGAGTTTCAGGCAGACGCGTTTGTCAGGGCTGCGGTGCTTCATACCACGTAGAATATAAGCCTTCAAAGGTTGAGGGCGTTTGTGATAAGTGCGGCGACGCTACTGTAATCCGTAAGGATGATCAGCCCGAGGTTGTTCTCGACCGTCTCGCAACATATCACGAAAAGACAGCTCCTCTCAAGGACTACTACGCAAATCAGGGCAAACTTGTTACCGTAGAGGGTCAGGAGGAAGTTGCAGATACTTCAAAGCTCACTCTTGCTGCTGTAGGAGTTGAGTAATGAGCATTACTATAAAATCACAGTCCGAGTTAGCCATAATGCGTGAAGCAGGTAGAATTACCTGCGGCGCAATATGGTATGCGGGCGAAAGACTGAAGCCGGGAATGTCAACTCTTGACGTAGATAAGCTGGTTGGCGAGTATTACGCAAAACACGGCTGTAAATCCTGCTTCAAAGGTCTATACGGATTCCCAGCAAATGCCTGTATCTCAGTTAATGAGGAGGTAATACACGGGATTCCGAAAGCAAACCGCAGATTAAAGGAAGGCGATATCGTAAGCATCGACACCGGAGCATCGTACAAGGGCTTCAATGGAGACAGCTGCTGGACCTTCCCTGTGGGTAAAATATCTGATGAAGCTAAAGCATTGCTGGAGGTTACTGAGGCATCTCTCTATGAGGGAATTGCACAGGCTAAGGCAGGGGCAAGAATCGGAGATATTTCTCATGCTGTTGAAGAGTATTGCGCTTCACGCGGCTACGGGATCGTAAGAAATTACTGCGGCCACGGCATCGGCAGAGAGGTTCACGAATCACCCGAAGTCCCGAATTGGGGCAAGTCCGGCAGAGGTCCGAGACTGGTATCGGGTATGACAATTTGTATCGAGCCTATGATTAACGTCAGAGGCGACGATGTTAAAACTCTCAAAGACGGATGGACCGTGGTTACGAAAAATGGTTCGCTGTCGGCTCATTTTGAGCATACAATCGCAATAACTCCTGATGGTCCTGTAATATTGACCATACCCTGAGGATAGGGGGAATTTATTGTGGAGCTTAAAATCGGCTCGGTTGTAAGGGCTAAGGCAGGTCGTGATAAGGACGGGTTCTTTGTTGTGACAGCCATTGAAAAAGAATACTGCTGTATCGCCGACGGAAAAAGCAGAAAGCTTGAATCTCCTAAGCGTAAGAATATAAAGCATATATCCCTTACAAACAGTATGATAGATATTAAAGATATAACTGATAAAAAGCTCAGAGTACTGCTGAGGGCAATCAGCGGAAATGAGTAAAGGAGGTTATCCTATGTCTAAGGAAGATGTAATCGAGGTTGAAGGCGTTGTAACAGACGCACTGCCCAATGCAATGTTCAAGGTACAGCTGGAAAACGGTCACGAGGTTCTCGCACACGTTTCCGGCAAGCTCAGAATGAATTATATCAGAATAGTGCCGGGTGACAAGGTAAAGCTTGAAATGTCACCCTACGATCTGTCAAAGGGTCGTATAACATGGCGTGTCAAGTAAGAAAGAGGAGGTATTTTCAATGAAAGTCAGACCTTCAGTAAAACCTATTTGCGAAAAGTGCAAGGTTATCAAACGTAAAGGCAGAATCATGGTTATCTGCGAAAATCCGAAGCATAAGCAGCGTCAGGGTTAATTCTCTGAGCTAAGTAATGGAGGTAATTATATGGCAAGAATAGCCGGTGTTGATCTTCCGAAGAATAAGAGAATCGAAATCGGTCTCACTTATATCTACGGAATCGGTCGTCAGACTGCTACAGATATCCTCAACAATACAGGCGTTAATCCTGACGTAAGAGTTAAGGATCTCGCTGAGGAGGACGTAGCTAAGCTTCGTGACTATATCGATGCAAATTACACTGTTGAGGGTGACCTTCGTCGTGAAGTTGCTCTTAACATCAAGAGACTTGTTGAGATTCAGTGCTACAGAGGCGTTCGTCACAGAAAGGGTCTCCCCGTAAGAGGACAGAGAACTAAGACAAACGCAAGAACTCGTAAGGGTCCTGTAAAGACAATCGCTAACAAGAAGAAGTAAGGAGGTTATGAGCTTTGGCACAGCAGAAGGGTAAAAAGGTTTCTACAATCAGAAGACGTAGAGAGCGTAAAAATATCGAAAGCGGCGCAGTTCATATTCAGTCCACTTTCAACAATACAATCGTTACTATCACTGATACACAGGGTAACGCAATTTCATGGGCAAGCGCAGGAGAGCTCGGATTCAGAGGCTCCAAGAAGTCCACTCCATTCGCAGCACAGACAGCTGCAGAAACAGCTGCTAAGGCAGCTATGGAGCACGGTCTCAAGTTCGTTGAAGTATACGTAAAGGGACCCGGCGCAGGTCGTGAGGCAGCAATCAGAGCACTTCAGACAGTAGGTCTTGAGGTAAGAATGATTAAGGACGTTACTCCTATTCCACACAACGGATGCCGTCCTCCCAAAAGAAGACGTGTCTAATCAAATGGAGGTGTTTTAAATGGCAGTACAGAAGGAACCAATTCTTAAAAAGTGCAGATATCTGGGCATCAGCCCCGCTGTTCTCGGTGTTTCCAAGAAGGAGTCTATCCGTTTCAAGAACGCTAACAACAGAAAGAAGATATCTGAATATGGTCTTCAGCTCAAGGAAAAGCAGAAGCTGAAGTTTATCTACGGCGTACTCGAGAAGCAGTTCTATCACTACTTCGAGATCGCTTCAAAGATGGAAGGCAAGGCTGGTGATAACCTTATCACAGTTCTTGAGTCCAGACTTGACAGCGTTGTGTTCAGAATGGGTCTCGCTCTCACAAGACGTGAAGCAAGACAGCTCGTTGTTCACAGCCACTACACAGTAAACGGCAAAAAGGTAAATATCCCCTCCTACAGAGTTAAGGTTGGCGATGTAATCGCTCTTAAGGAGAAGGACAGAACATCCGAGAAGTTCAAGGCTACAGTTGAGGAAACTAAGGACAGAATCGTTCCCACATGGCTTGACGCTAAGAAGGACGATTTCAGCGCAACTGTAACTCGTCTTCCTTCAGCTGAGGACATTGACTACGAGGTTGCTACACACCTCATCGTCGAGCTCTACTCCAAGTAATCGGTTGATTGCTGAGATATACAGACTCGTAAATTTTATTGCGAAACAGGAGGGTTTTTATGCTGGAAAAAATCAACAAGCCGGATATCGACATTGTCGAGCTTAAAAGTGACGGCAAATACGGCAAATTCGTTTTAGCACCGCTTGAGCGTGGATATGGTATAACTCTTGGAAACAGCCTCAGACGTGTGCTGCTCTCCTCACTTCCGGGTGTTGCGGTTACAGCTGTCAAGCTTTCAGGCAAGGACGGCACCGTACACCATGAGTTGTCAACAATTCCGGGCGTTAAGGAAGACGTTACGGAAATTATCCTCAGTATCAAAGGTCTTACAGCCAAGCTTTACGGAGACGGTCCCAAGACAGTCTACATTGAAGCAGAGGGCGAATGTGAGATTACTGCAGGGGATATAAAGGCTGACTCCGAGGTGAATATTCTTGATCCGGGTATGCATATTGCTACTCTTGGCAAGGACGCAAAGCTCTACATGGAAATCACAATTGACAGAGGCAGAGGCTACGTTTCCGCAGAGAGAAACAAGAAGCAGGTAAATCTTCCTGTTGATGTTATCGCTGTAGATAGTATCTATACCCCTGTATTAAAGGTGAATTACACAGTAGAGGACACACGTCTCGGACAGGTAACAGACTATGACAAGCTTACTATGGAGGTATGGACAGATGGTACTATCTCCGCTAAGGAGGCATTGTCACAGGCAGCAAACCTGCTCAACGAGCATCTTAAACTCTTTATCGATCTTTCTGAGGAAGCAGGACTTGCTGAAATCCTCGTAGAAAAGGACGAAAAGGGCAAGGAGAAAATCCTTGAGATGACTATTGAGGATCTTGATCTGTCAGTTCGTTCCTTCAATTGTCTGAAGCGTGCCGGAATTAATACAGTAGATGACCTCATTAACAAGTCTGAGGAAGAAATGATGAAGGTAAGAAACCTTGGAAAGAAGTCCTTCGACGAGGTCAAGGAGAAGCTCCAGTCACTGGGCTTTGACCTCTCCTCAGAGGAAGAATAATAAAGGAACCTGTCCGCAGGGCAGGATTACTATCACTTATAATGAAAAGGAGTGAAATACATGCCGGGTACAAGAAAGCTGGGCAGAACATCTGACCACAGAAAGGCAATGCTCAGAGGCATGGTAACTTTCCTTCTCGAGAACGGTCAGATTGAGACTACCGTTACAAGAGCAAAGGAAGTACGTGCTGTTGCAGAGAAGATGATTACTATCGGTAAGAACAACGATCTGCACTCCAAGCGTCAGGTAATGGCTTACGTTACAAAGGAAGCTGTTGCTAAGAAGCTTTTCGATGAGATTGCTCCCAAGTATGCAGAGAAGAACGGTGGTTACACACAGATCATCAAGATTGGTCCCCGCCGCGGAGATGCTGCTGAAATGGCAATCATCAAGCTTGCTGACTAATTAATATATATTAAGCCGTCCGAAAGGGCGGCTTTTGCTTTAGTCAACTGCGGTAGTAGGGGGCGATGCCTACATCGCCCCGGGCTGATGTGGGCATCAGCCCCTACTAAGAGCGTCCCTATACTTATAATAATGATATATTCAAAAATCGTTAAAATTCTCATAATATTTTTTCGGAAATCAATTGACTTTTTTGTCATTTTGCGGTATAATAGTGTATAATATAAGAAATATATACAGGGAATTCCCTGTTTCTGAAATAACAGAAATGAAAGAAGGTATGTAAAATGGCAAACGATAAAAGCCTTAAAATCTTAATAGTTGATGACGATAAAAATATCTGTGATTTACTCCGTCTCTATCTGGAAAAGGACGGCTACAGCGTAATACTCTCCCACGACGGCGAGGAGGCAGTTGTAAAGTTCAATGCACTTAAACCGGATATGGTTCTTCTTGACATAATGCTTCCAGGTATGGATGGCTGGCAGGTATGCCGAGAAATCCGCAAAAAGTCCAATGTGCCGATTATTATGATTACAGCTAAGGGCGAAACTATTGATAAGGTTATCGGTCTTGAACTTGGCGCTGACGACTATATCGTTAAACCCTTCGACGCTAAGGAGGTTATCGCGCGCATTAATGCTGTTACACGCCGTGTAGGTACAGTAAACGTCGAGCCTGAGGTCAAGGAAGTGCGCTACGAAAAGCTTTCGGTTAATATGACAAGATATGAGTTAAAGGTAAACGGCAAAATTATCGATACTCCACCGAAAGAGCTTGAACTTCTCTATTATCTTGCCTCCAATCCCAACAGAGTTTATACAAGAGACCAGCTTCTTGATGAAGTATGGGGATTTGAATACTACGGCGATTCCAGAACAATTGACGTTCACATCAAGCGTCTCCGTGAAAAGCTTGAGGGTATTTCAGAAAAATGGGCACTCAAAACAGTATGGGGTGTAGGTTATAAATTTGAGGCGGAAGAGGAAGAATAATTCTGCGCCTTAGGAGATTCTTTGAATCTATTAAAGGCAATATCGCACAGAGCTTGTGAGGTGTTGTTTAAAGAGAGGGGGCGGTCTTACGTCCCCTTATTTGTACGCCTATACTCAGACTATTGCAAATGAGGTGATTCCATTGAAATCTACATTGAAATCCAAAAACAGCGCATATTACCTGATGTTCCGACTTATAATTATAATCGTTGCAAGTATACTTATTCTTCTTGGTGCTATTGTTGTAAATTCAGGCACTGATATGATTAGAAAAAATGAACTGAGTAGGGTAAAATCAGCAGGAGATTTGTATATAAGCTGTATCACCGATGAATATGCGGCAGACATGAATAATTATTTAAATCAAGCTTCTTATTTCAGCAATAAATTTGCCTGTGAGCAGTCTGTCCGTGTGTACCTTTTTGATGCAGAGGGAAAATGTATTGCCTCCCCCGACGGAAGCAATTCAAAAACATTAAAAAAAGCTATTATGAAAAAGCTTGAAAAAGAAGATTTTCTTGATCTGGATTCAGAGCATCTATCGCAAAGTGTTCCGTCATTGACGTATATCACGAAATTTTTCTTCCGTGAAAATGACGGGAAGTATATTCCTCGCTACTGTCTCGCAGCAGGAACTACAGAGTACATTGAGATGTCCACAATGATATTGCTGATTTCCTATTCCACGGCGGCAATTCTCCTGTTTATCGGCTGTTTCATCGTTTTCAGAAGAAAGATTAAATCAACCATAAAATTTGAGGAGGATTTTCTCCGTATTGTTGAGGCTTATTCAAAGGACGATTTCTCGGAGAAACTCTCCACAGATATCTCACCGAATTTCAAGCGCATATGTGACTTTATCAACACTCTTGCTTCAAATGTTGAAAAAAGTGAGGAGACCAGCAGTACTTTTATATCAAACGTTTCTCACGAACTGCGTACTCCTATGACAACTATAGGCGGATTTGTGGACGGAATTCTCGACGGCACGATTAAGAAAAGTCGTCAGCAGGAATATCTTATCCTTGTATCTCAGGAGATACAGCGTCTTAGAATCCTCATAAGCTCTATGCTTAATATGAGCCGATTTGAAGCAGGCACTCTCCGTCCGAATTTTCAGGAGACAAATCTCACAGAGCTTGTAATTAAGGTTGTGCTGATGTTTGAAAAGCGCATTGAGGATAAGAATTTACAGGTTGAGGAGCTTGACAGCAGTCGTTTGTATGCCGTAGCCGACCCCGACCTTATGCAGCAGGTAATATACAACCTTGTGGAGAATGCCGTAAAATTTGTAAATGAAAACGGTACGCTGTCATTTACCTTTGATGAAAAGGACGGTATGTGCATTGTCGGCATAAAAAACACAGGTGAGGGATTAAAGGATACAGAAATCGAGCAGGTTTTCAACAGATTCTACAAAACCGATTCCTCCCGCGGAAAAGACACTACAGGACTTGGACTGGGTTTGTCGATATCACGCAAAATCGTACATCTTCATAATGGTCATATCGTCGTTAAAAGCGTATACGGCGAATATACTGAATTTCTTGTGCAAATTCCAAGGGACTGCACTAAAGAAGAAAAAGAAAAAAAGAATTAAGGAGATAACATGGACAGAAGAGACAATATATTCAATGAACTTGAAAAGGACCAGCAGAGTTCTGAGGCAAATCAGCAGAATTCCAATAATCCTTCCCCTGCACAGCAGGTGAATTATGGAAATCAGCAACATAATTTTAATCAGACGCAATATTATTCCAATCAACAGCAATATAATTCTAATCAAACGCAAAATTTTACTAATAATCAAAATCAGCAGGGAATGTATGGTTACAATCCATATGGCTATCCCAATCCTGCATACAATATGCCAACACCCGAGCAAAAGGCGGCAATAGCGGAAAAAGAATCAAGACAGCGTATGCGCAACGAAAAGGCAATTGTAGTGCTGTTTGTAATGCTTGTAGTTATTGCGGCTGTTCTTGCTGTAGGCGGTATCGTCTATGATGTTATAACAAGCAGCAAGCGCATGGAGGGCTTTAATAATGCCGCAAAGGTTGTGCTGTATCAGAATTCAAAGCCCGAAAATGCGGCTGAACTGACAGAACAGCTTGACGAATACGGCAGATACACCACAGAGGGCGCGGCGGCGGTAGTACGTGATTCCATTGTTGAGATTTACACATATGAGGACGCTTTCCAGAATAAGCTTCTTGGTACAGGTTCGGGAGTTGTTCTCAACGAGGAGGGCTATATCGTAACAAATGCCCATGTCCTTGACGCTGACGGTTATCACGATGTTCACACCGCTGACGGCAATATTTATTCAGCGGCAATTGTTGGACGTGATGCAAAAACTGATATAGCAGTGCTGAAAATAAACGCATCAAGGCTTGTTCCGGCAGTTTTGGGTGATTCTGATGAAGTTGTTGTGGGCGAGGAGGTAATTGCAATCGGAAATCCCGCAGGACTTACAGGAACTGTTACAAACGGTATAGTTTCCGCAGTAAACCGCGAGATAAGAAGTGATTCCACAGGCTTTGAGATGAATTGTATCCAGACAAACGCGGATATATCCCCAGGAAATTCAGGAGGCGCGCTGGTTAATATGTACGGTCAGGTAATCGGCATTACATCATCAAAGTATATCAGCGGATTTTACGAGGGACTTGGCTTTGCAATTACAATTAACGAAGCTAAGCCGATAATTGAGGAGCTTATCAGCAACGGCTTTATTGGCGGACGTTTTCGCATTGGAATTACTCTTATTGATATGAGCAGTGACGCAAATAAGCTCACAATAGAGAATGAACTGGGCTACGAACTGCCTGAGGATTTCAAGGGAATTTATATCAACGATATAAGCAAGGATTGTGACATTGCCAATACAGCCCTTGAAGTAGGGGATTTCATCACAAAGATAGACGGTACACACGTTGAGACATATGACGAGCTGTACGATACCATAAGCGCAAGCTACGGTGCAGGAGATACCGTACCTGCAACCTGTGCAAAGGTTGACAAGGACGGAAATATAGAGGAATATGAGATAGAATTCATGCTTATGGAAGACACAAGCGGAGATTATTAAAATGGGATTCTAAAGGGCGAAGCCCTTTAGCAGAGTCAAGAGACGGAGTCTCTTGCAGGGCATGGGACAGCGGCGGGGAGCCCCCGCGGGCATCACTGCAGAGCGAAGCTCTGCGATGCGTTTAAGCGCTCTGCAAGGGGTTGCCCAAACGTGAGGCAGGATGCTGTTTGAACGTGAGGGTATATCGCACTTGGATTTGACTGCGATTGAATTGAAAAGAGGGGACGCTCTGCAAGAGAGAGCGTCCCCTTAAAAGACTATGAAAGATTAATACAGTTTTTTCGATAATTTGAGGGATTCACAAATTGTGAATCCCATTTTTGTCACATCAAATTCTCAGGTCTTACGGTATTAACTCCAGCAATTCCACCTATAGAGCCCGATACAGCAAGGAGAATCAGCTTTGCAGGAGAGGTAAATTCCCCGAATTTAAGGGATACAATAAGCAGGAGCAGATAAATAATACCACCGCATATTGCCCCTTCTGTCATACCGTATCTGCGACGGTAACGACCGCAGAGATAGCCACTGAAATATCCGCTGACGAACAGGCAGGCAATAGTAAAAATCCCCGTAAACATCATGGCATTGAATACGAAATAAGAAACCGCCGAGCATACCACACAGCATAAAAAACCGCATATCAAGCCGAAACCGACAGATATAGCAAATCCAAGAACAGTGCTGTCCCACAGCTTTTTTCTGTAACGTCCCATAAAAAAACCTCCGCACAGTATTACTCAATACTATGCGGAGGATAATTTTTTTATGTTTCGGAATCTTCGGATTTTTTTTCTTTTTTGGACTTCTTTTCGCCCTCTTCAATTACGCCTGCCGCTGCAAGCTTAGTTTTAGCCTTAGCCTGAGCCTCTCTTGCGCGCTCAGTAGCAGTAACATTTTCAGCGATAGCCCACTTTTTTATACGGAGCTTGTGGCGTTCGCCGCCTGTTTCGATAACAACAGTATCATCACCGATACGGAAAACCATACCAACGATACCGCCGCTTGTAATAACTTCGTCGCCTACCTGCAAGCTGTTCTGCATTTCCTTTGCTTCTTGTTCACGTTTCTTCTGTGGTCTGATAGCCATGAAGTAGAGGAGTACGAACATGAGAATGAGTGGCAGGAGAAATCCCATAAGACCGCCGCCTGCGGCTGCTTGTGGATTTGAAGCAGATGCAGCAGCATCGCCCTCAGCGAAAGCTGACATAGCCATTGAGCTTGCGGACATAACAGTAATTACAGCAGTAACGAATGCATATACAAATTTTCTTTTCATAAATAAAAACTCCTTTCGTCTGAATAGACTTACTAACTTTTATTATATCATATACAGCGAAAAAAAGCAAGCATTTTTGAAAAAAACATATTATAAAAAACAGCCGAGATTCCTCAGCTGTTCAGTCTGTTGAAAAAATTACAATAAGATAATTTTTAAGGGGACGCTCTCACTTGCAGAGCGTCCCCTCTTTTCAATTCAATCGCAGTCAAATCCAAGTGCGATATACCCTCACGTTCAAACAGCATCCTGCCTCACGTTCGGGCAACCCCTTGCAGAGCGCTTGAACGCTACGCAGGGCTTTGCCCTGCACCCACCTTGATGCCAGCGGGGGCTCCCCGCCGCTGTCTCTGGACTCTGCTAAAGGGTTTCACCCTTTAGAATCCCATTTTTGTCAGTATAATTTAATTCTTTGTTATATTTTCTCTGTTAGCGGCTGCCTCGTCATCAGAAACCATAGAGACAGGCTTGGCATTGGGGTCAAGCTTCAGAATAAGGTCCTTAACGCCCTTGTCAAGAGTGAGATTATAAGTAAGCTTGAGAGCATTCAGCGCATTGGGAATATCCTTTTTAATCATATAGTGAGAAGCAAGCTGAGCCGCAACCTCAATAACCTGCTTGTCAACGCCGAAATCGATATCATACTTTTTCATAGTATCGATAATCTGCTGCTGAGTAGGCTTAATAATGGGAGAGCCTTTCAGGTCTGTAAGGTGCTTCATTTCCATAGGAACAGCAGGGTGAGGCGCAAACATAACGCTGGCAACATAGAAAACAGCTGCGTCGTCGTACTCGCCGTAATCCATAAGAGTATAACCCACATTTGCGTAACATCTTGCAATAGCAACGGGAGAAGAAGCAATTTTCAGAGTATCTCTTGTAACATCAATAACCATTTTCTTATTGCGGATTATCTTGTAAACCTCGCAAAGCTCAAATCTCGGACCAACGTCAACGGGATTATATTCAATAGCCTTTTCGAGAATCGGAATAGCGTCAACATTTGCACCGCTTTCCACAAGGAGATATGCATAAGTTGTGATATACTCGGAAAAATCAAAGGGAGTACGGCTGAGAGTTCTTTCGTCCTTGAAAAGAATCTGACAGAGATTATCCTCAAAGGGATTTCTCAGAGAAATATATCTTACCTTATCAGTGGGAGCATATTCAAGTGTAATTTTCTTGTAAAGCTTTTCAGCAATCGGAATAGCCTTGACAATCTTCTTTTCGTCAATCAGGTCAAGAATCTGCTGATAGTATTTGTCAAGGCGCACGCCGTCAATATGAGTAAGGCGTTCGATTTCCTTTTTTCTGTCCTCAGGCATCATTTCAAGGATAAGTTCACCTGCGGCATTAACGCCGTCAACATTTCCCTCACGGGCATATTTTTCAGCCTCAGCTTTAAGGATTTTATCATTTTCTTCGGGAGAATCCCCCAGTTTTGCTCTGAGTTCTTCAATAATTTTATCTTTTTCCATGTTTTCAACCTCATTTTAAAAAATTTTCTCTGTATATATGTTATCCTACCGCGAGGGTAGGATAACAAATTTTTTTGATATGAAAAATCAATTTTTTTCTTTTTTTCGAAACAAAATACAGCAAAATATTTTAACAGAAAAACCGTGTATTTTTTAGTGTAGGTTGCACAAAAAACACTGTTTGTGATTGTGCATGTATCTGAACTTTTCAAAAATTTTTCATTTTGCAACACTTTTCCGTTGCAAAAAGCCTCATTTCAGCCCTATTATGGAGGGAGTTTTTTATTTGCATGCATAAAAACATTAACTCCGAACCATAATTCTGCATTGCCATTAAGCAGAAAACAAATTGCGTATTTTGAAAAAATTCCTGTTATTTTCTCTTTAACATTTCTTTCTGGAATTTAGCGTCGATTTTATCCTGCTTCTTCTTAGCCTTAAGCTCTGCCTTTGTCATGAATCTATCTTCAACGTGAGCAGGCTTCGGAGCAACAGGTCTTGGTGCTGAATAAGCTGTATTTCTTACAGGTGCCTTGTATTCCTGATATGCAGGAACATTCATCTGAGCCTTTACCTCAGCGGCTTTCTTCTCCTTGAGAGAGTTATCGCCAAGCTGTGAAAGAACGTCTTCAACGGAATTGAGAACGCTTGTTCTCTGTTTAAGTCCCTGAGTTTCTGTAAGGCTCTGGTTTGCGTATTCCTTGGAAACTGAAATAGCGGAGATAAATGCCTTTGAAGTTTCCTTTGTATGAGGATTTGTAGCAATCTTTGAAACATTAGCAGTTACAGGGTCGCCCTTTGCAGCATTTGCGGCAGCAATTCTCTGTCCGGGAGTCATATCCTTTGTGGATGTGGGAATTTCCTTTGCAGCGGCAATAGCATCGCGAAGTCTTGTATTCTGATTGAATCTCTGGCTGAATGTTGTGGGAGCTGTAGGAATCTGTATATTCTGTCCGGGAAGGGGAACAAGAACAGGCTGACCATTCTGGTCGTATCCCTGAATCTGCATCTGGATATAAGCATAAATAGGCTGATTAGCACTGTCATAGCCTGTAATCTGCGGAACTGATATAACCTGACCAACAGCGCCGGCAGGTGCAGACTGAACAGGAGCAGGAGCAGGCTGAGCAGGAACAGGCTGAACTGGAGCTGGAGCAGGAGCAGGCTGAACAGGGGCTGGAGCAGGCTGTGGTGTGTTAAGGGCAGATAATGCCGCTGAAACATCGTTGATAACGGGAGCAGCAGGCTGCTGCACGGGAGCTTCCTCTGCCTTGGGTGTTGCTTCGGGAATATTCATAGCTGTAATAGCGTCTGAAATATCATTGAGAATAGGAGACTGGGGCTCATGAACTACAGGCTCCGGTTCAAGCTCAGGAGCAATAAGCTCAAGGTCGTCATCATCATCATCGAGGTCGCCAAAAATTGTATCATTTACAATAGGAGCTTCAGCGTCTGCAGGAATGTTGAGAGCTGAAATTGCCTCTGAAATATCATCTATAACAGGAGCGGCAGGAGCAGGATAATTATTTCCGCCTATATCATCAAGAACAGGGGGAGTAATTTCATTTAACACAGGTGCTGTGGGCTGAACAGGAGCAGTCTGAACGGGTACGGGCTCGGGCTGAACAGGTGCGGGTGCAGGCTGTACAGGTGTGGGCTCGGGCTGAACAGGAGTTGGATAGCTGTTTCCGCCTATATCATCAAGAACAGGAGCCTTTATGTCACTTGCAGGCTGAGGAGCGTTGCCCTCAAACAGCTGATTTGCAAGGACATCCCAGTCATTTTCGTAATTGTTTACAGCAGGTGTAGGCTGAACAGGGGCTGATTGAACAGGTGCAGGCTGTACAGGGGAATCAAATATGCTTCTCGGTGCAGACTGGATTTCCTGAACAGGAGCAGGCTCAGCAGGCTTCTGAGGTATGTATGAATTCTGTTCCATAGCTGCCAGTGCCGCGGAAATATCGTCAATAACAGGGGGAACAGCAGGCTCTGCGGGCTGAGATTCTTCCTCAGCAACATCTGATGTATCAGATACAGCAAACTGAGCAAGGAAATCTGTTTCGTCGCTGTTTGTATCCTCCTGAGGCTCATCGGGCTTCTGAATAGCAAACTGAGCAAGGAAATCATCAACCTGAGGTGTTTCGGGCTGAGGCTCGGAAACAAATGGCTGCTGTGGCTCTGTCTCAAAATAATTGCTGTTTGTATCTTCCGCTGCAACAGGTTTGTTTATAGCAAACTGAGCGAGGTCGTCGTTCAGCGCAGGAGCACCATTAGGCTGATATGCAGGCTTCGGAGGCTCGGGAACAGGAGCTGCCGGAGGCGGAACGGGAACCGGAGCTGTGGGCGGAACGGGAGCTGGGGGAGGAACATTCTGCGGAGCAGTAATCTTCGCTGTAGTATTTCCAAGAGGAACGATGCCTATATCGTCGATACCTTTCTTGGCTCTCATTCTTTCTTCTTTAAGGAGAACTTTCATTTCCTTCTGGTCGGATCTGATCATTTCCTTAGCTATTTTTGTTTTACATTTTTCGCAGGTAATTTCGCCTAAATCAGTCATTTTTCCACCGCGGCGGAAACGGGTTGCGTTTTCCGGCTTAAGCATATTTATGCCGCAGCCTGTTCGTTTGTCGTTGAAGGTTCCGTGAACCTGATCGTTAAAGGTTGTTGTTACAAGAGTAATATTCATAACCTCTCCAATCCTGTGAAGCTTCATGGCTGAATCTGTATTATTGCTATGTAAATAATTAAGAGGGAGCAACAGCGTAATTCAGACATTACAGCCCACAGTCCTCGCTTTTCGGCAGCGGGACGGCCGATTTTGTTCAGGATTTCATATGTATAGGACTATTCTATGCGAAATCCAGAGTGTAAAAATACACATTACAATTCCATTATGTACTATTATAACTCATTTCACAAAAAAAATCAACAGTTTTTTTATAATTAAATAGTAAAATTATACTAAAAATTAAATTTTCAGCGGAAATAACAAATTGTTATTGATTTTTTTGTCCATAATTTCATGCATTGTTACAAAGATGTGACAAATTTTACCAACGACAGAAATGATAATCGTCAATTACACAGAGTTTGTCGTATCTGCAAAATATCTGTGAAAATTTTCTCAAAGCTATTGCATTTCTTTTTATAATGTTGTATAATTAATAGTGTATTTATTTTTTCTGACGGAGGGTTAAAAATGAAACTGATTTCCGTGGTTGTACCCTGCTATAATGAGCAAGAAGTACTTCCGATGTTTTACGATGAAATTATCAAAGTCAGCGACGCAATGAAAAAAGAGCATAATGATATAGACTTTGAATTTCTCTTTATAAATGACGGTTCAAAAGACAGAACTCTTGAAATTTTCAGAGAGCTTGCCGATAAGGACAAGCGTGTGAGATATATCTCGTTTTCACGTAATTTCGGCAAGGAATCGGGAATGTATGCAGGTCTGAAAAACTGCAAGGGCGATTATGTCGTTGTTATGGACGCTGATTTGCAGCATCCCCCTGCATTTCTCCCACAGATGTACAACTATGTCAAGGACGGCGAATTTGACTGCGCTACAACACGCAGAGTAAGCCGTACAGGTGAATCTCCTGTAAGGTCATGGTTTGCAAAGAAATTCTATAAGATTATGAACAAGATTTCAGATACCGAAATTGTTGACGGCGCGCAGGATTTCCGCTTCATGACAAGACAAATGGTTGACGCTATCCTTGATATGTCGGAATATAACCGTTTTTCAAAGGGAATTTTCAGTTGGGTAGGTTTCAGAACTCAGTATATGCCCTATGAAAACGTGGAGCGTCCCGCAGGCACTTCTTCATGGTCTTTCTGGGGATTGTTCAGATACTCCCTTGAGGGAATTATGGCATTTTCTACATTCCCCCTTGCACTGTCGATTTTTTGCGGAATATTCTGCCTTATAATCGGATTTATCCTTTTGGTTATGGCGCTTATAATTACATTCGCAACAAATCATTCCGCGTTTGTGTTCTATATACTTTCCGCTATTTTCGGAATAGGCGGCGTACAGCTTGGCTGTATCGGAATTATGGGACAGTATCTCGGTAAAACCTACCTTGAAGTGAAAAAGCGTCCTATATATATTACAGGCGAAACTGACGAGGATTACCGTAACAGAAAGAAATCCGGCAAAGTAAAGAGCAATGAATAAACGGACGAGACTTATCGTTTCTTTGCTGTTTGTCGTTCTGATAATACTTGCGGTGGCAATTACGAGATTTTATCTCAATGTGCCGAAAAGTCCTGCGGTAAACGGCGGAAGCGATACCGTTGAAAAAATTGTTGTCTCCAACGACGAGGAATATTCGATATTCACAGACAGTGCAGGAAACTGCGGAATTGTCCAATCGGGACGTATAACCGCTGTTCCTGAGTGGCAAAGTCTCGAATTTGCAGGGGATTACCTATGCATCGCCTCAAAGAGAATCGGCGGCTCGATGAAATACGGCTGTATCGATTTCGACGGAAATGCAGTTGTGCCTTTTGTCTACAGCAAAATTGAAAAAGAAATTATGGGCGGCAGTGTTTTTTATTGTGCCGAATCCGACGGCAGCTTTGTGGTCTATGATTCTGATTTTACCCCATGCTTCAATACAGCGTGGCAGAGCTGTGAATTTACGGAAGATGAACTTCATCTCCGTGATAATAACGGCAGTTACACCTATGTTATGAGCAAAGACGGACTTCTTTTCAAAAGTGCCAATTATTCGGGAAGCATTATGAATCGCCCCTACGAGCTGAATATCTACAGCCGTGTTCTTCTTTCAAAGCTCTCTCCTGTTATGATTGAGCAGATGATGAAATTCACCGAGATATACATAGAATACGCTTTCAGAAAAGATGATGACGAAATCAGTAAAGCAGGGGTTGATATGCGGAATTTTTCCATGATTTTCCCCGATTCCGATGAGATAATGTCAAGACGGCTTATTGCGATTCCCGAAGTTCATGTTTATAACGTCGGTACGGAAAACGGCGAGGCTTTACATGAGGTCTCCGTTTCAGCCGATGCCGAGTTATTATATACCGCGGAAAACGGCGAAACAGAAAAATGTACCAATACGCTTAAAGCGTCGGTGCGGTTCCGCGGAAGCTATGAAACAAATCTGGAGGCTGTTTCAGGCTCATTTGAGCCGCAGATTCCCGATTATCCGCAGGAGGAAACTACAAATATTATTCAATAGAAATGGAGAATAGAAAAATATGTCTAAAAAAGTTGCAGTTATCATGGGCAGCGACAGCGATTTCCCTGTTGTAAAGTCTGCTCTTACAGAACTTAAAAAATACGGCGTTGAGTTTGAGTGCCGTGTTATGAGCGCTCACCGTACACCTGCCGAGGCTTGCGAGTTTGCTTCAAATGCAAAGGCTAACGGTTTCGGAGCTATAATCTGTGCCGCAGGTATGGCTGCTCACCTTGCAGGCGTTGTTGCAGGTCATACAACATTGCCCGTTATTGGAATCCCTATGAAATCCGCCGCACTGGAGGGCATGGACGCGCTTCTTGCTACTGTTATGATGCCTCCCGGAGTGCCTGTTGCAACAGTTGGTATCAACTGTGCTAAGAATGCGGCAGTTCTTGCCGTTCAGATGCTTGCTGTATCCGACGAGGCGCTTGCTGAAAAGCTTGCCGCTGAGAAAAAGGCTATGGCTGAGGGCGTTATCGCTAAGGATAAGGCTTTGCAGGACGAGATTGCGGCACTTTGATGAACAGATACAAATATATTTTATTTGATTTGGACGGAACGCTTACCGATTCCGCGCCCGGTATACTCAACTGCTACCGTTACGCTCTCGATGCTATGGGTTTTGACGAGCCTGAAGATATAATGCGCGTTGTTGGTCCGCCGCTTTACGATTCATTCGCTGAGATTTGCGGTATGAATGAAAGTCAGGTCAATGAAGCAGTGCGCATTTACCGTCAGCGTTATGCCGAAACGGGACTTTTCGAGAATAATGTCTACGACGGTATTCCCGAAATGCTCAGACGGCTGAAAAACAGCGGAAAAAGACTTTTCGTTGCCACAAGCAAGCCAGAGGTATTTGCTGTGAGAATACTGGAAAAATTCAATCTGGCACAGTATTTTGACGTTATTGGCGGTGCTGATATCAACGGCACACGTAACGCAAAGCAGGAAGTCATTGAGTACGTGCTCAGCCGCGGAAATATAACTGACAGAAACGATGTACTTATGGTTGGTGACAGATTTCATGATATAATCGGTGCAAAAAAATGCGGAATTCCGTGTATGTCAGTCCTTTGGGGCTACGGTAACAAAGAGGAATTCATACAGCATGGTGCGGATTTTATTGCTGAAACTCCGCAGGCACTTACAGATGCGCTGATTTATTAGTAGGGGCTGCCTTTGGCAGTCCGCCAACGGATAATATCAGCCGCAACACATATAAAAAGCTTACAATTTCCGCGAAAAGCGGGATTGCATACACATTTAAACAATTCTCAAGGAGGAATTTTCAAAATGGAAAATATCGTTAAAATGGAACAGCTCTATGAGGGCAAGGCTAAGAAGGTTTACGCTACAAACGACCCCGACTGCGTTATCGTTGACTACAAGGACGACGCTACAGCTTTCAACGGCGAAAAGAAGGGTACAATCGCAGGTAAGGGCGTAATCAACAACAGAATGACAAACTTCATGTTCAGCATGCTGGAAAAAGAGGGTGTTCCTACTCATCTTGTTAAGGAGATAAGCGACCGCGAAACTATCGTTAAAAAGGTTTCAATCGTTCCCCTTGAGGTTATCATCAGAAACGTAGCCGCAGGCAGCTTCTCCAAGAGAATGGGCGTTGAGGAGGGTACAAAGCTCCTTTGTCCTATCCTTGAATTCAGCTACAAGAACGATGATTTAGGCGATCCCTTTATCAATGATTACTATGCACTTGCTCTCGGTCTTGCTACTAAGGAAGAAATTGACACAATTGCTAAGTACGCTTTCAAGGTAAATGAGTTCATGGTAGAGTTCTTCAAGAAGCTCAACATCGACCTCATTGACTTCAAGATTGAGTTCGGTAAGACTTCTGACGGCACAATTATCCTTGCTGACGAAATTTCTCCCGATACATGCCGTTTCTGGGACAGCACAACTCACGAAAAGCTTGATAAGGACCGTTTCCGCAGAGATATGGGCGGCGTAGAGGACGCTTATCAGGAAATTATGAAGAGACTTATGGGTGAATAATAATGGGCGGTTTTTTTGGCGCAGCTACTAAAAACGACTGTATAACCGATGTTTTCTTCGGTACAGACTATCATTCTCACCTCGGCACACGCAGAGGCGGTATGACTTCTTATTCCGAGGACAGAGGATTCCAGAGGTCAATCCACAGTATCGAAAATTCGCCTTTCCGAACAAAGTTCGAGGACGATGTTATAAATATGAGAGGCAAGCTCTGTATCGGCTGTATCAGCGATACAGATCCTCAGCCTATCATGGTTCGCTCAAAGCTGGGACTTTACGCTATATGCTCTATCGGTATCATCAGAAATGCCGAGGAGCTTACAGAGGAGCTTCTCCAGAATGGCTGTGCGAACTTTGAAACAATGAGCAGCGGAAATATTAACTCAGGAGACCTTATCGGCGCGCTTATAGCACAGAAAGATAACTTCGTTGAGGGTATACGCTACGCTCAGGAGAAAATTGAGGGCACAATATCCCTTATTATACTTACCAAGGACGGT
>JAFXDK010000056.1 GCA_017521805.1 Ruminococcus sp.
AAAAATTATCGTGCTAATGTGCATTTTCCAAAGCCCAAAATGTCAGCGGCGACACGCCGCCTCCCTTTTTCCCCTACGGTTTTCCTCTCTGGACTCTCCTTTCCCTTTCCCCTTTTTCCCTCCCTTTGCCGACTTTTGACGGTAGGGATTATTACATATACAAAAAGACAAATCTTTTTATAGGGGTCAGGTGGTTATTACAGGAGCTTGTTATTACAAAGTATTATTTAAAGTTACTGGCTAATGGCTTAAAGCTAACGGCTTTTTATTCTACGGAAATAATGTAATAATATACGGGTTGTCCGCCGTTTACAAGCATTACTTCTATCTTGTCACTGAGCTTCGACTGGAGAAGCTGCTGTAATGCCTCTGCGTTTTCCTCCGTTACGTCTGAACCGTATATAACTGTTACATATGACGCGCCGCTCTTTGCAAGCTTCTTTGTGAGCTTATATGCTGCCTTATTGATGTCCTTTTCTGTGAATGACAGCTTTCCGTTATCAAGGGCAAGGATTTCACCCTCCTTGATTGCATGTCCCTCAAATTCGGAATCTCTTGCGGCAAAGGTGATTAATCCTGTGGATATCTTCTCAAATGCCTTTGTCATATTTATGCGATTCTCAGACAAATCAGCACTTTCGTCAAATGACATCATTGCGGCGATTCCCTGTGGAATTGTTCTTGTCTGAAGTACGCATACAGTGCGGTCTGTGAGCTTTACTGCCTGCTCTGCCGCCATAATGATATTCTTATTATTAGGAAGCACGAAAACAGTCTTTGCAGGTGTTGCAAGTATTGCTCTGAGCAGGTCGTCTGTGGAGGGGTTCATGGTCTGTCCGCCCTTTACTACCACATCTACGCCTAAATCTTCGAAAAGTGCGGAAAGTCCGTGACCTGCGGCTACTGCTACAAATCCGAATTCCTTTTCGGGCTCTGCGGGAGTAAGTCCTGCCTGCGCGTCCTCAGCCTCTCTTACCTTTTCCTCATGCTGTATGCGCATATTTTCAATCTTAGGTCTTGGGTCGTTTACAAATACGCCGAAATCCAGTGCTTTTTGCAGTGCCATTCCCGGATTGTCGGTATGTACATGTACCTTGATTATCTTTTCATCATCAACAACTACAACGCAATCGCCGATTGTTTCAAGATATGCTCTGAGCATGAATACATCGGGACAATTGGGATTCTTGCGGAGCATGAACTCGGTACAATATGTAAATGTTATATCGTCGTCGTATTCGCTTACGGCTGTACGGAATGAATCATCTGAACGCTCTGCTTTTTCTGTAAGCTCGGCAATATTTCCGCCTGCAAAAATATCAGTCATAGCGCGGATTATGATTAAAAATCCCATGCCGCCTGCGTCTACTACTCCTGCTTTTTTAAGCTGTGGAAGCATTTCTGTAGTCTGTGCAAGAACTTTTTCTGCCTCGTCGCATACGTCCTGCCAGAAAAGTACGTCGCTGCTGGTGGAAATTGCAGATTCCTTTGCCTTTTCTGCGGCAAGTCTTGATACTGTGAGGATTGTTCCCTCTACAGGCTTCATTACTGCCTTATATGCCGCTTTTACGCCTAAATCAAGGGCGTTTGCAAAATCCTCGCAGCCTGCTTCTGTAAGCCCTGCAAGTCCCTTTGACATTCCGCGGAATAACAGGGAGAGAATTACTCCCGAATTTCCTCTTGCACCTCTTAAAAGTGCAGATGCGGTTACTGATGCAACCTCGGAAATAGGCGTATTGTCGGGAAGTCTCTTTAACTCGTCTATTGCCTTGCCGATTGTCATTGACATATTTGTTCCTGTATCGCCGTCGGGTACGGGATACACGTTGAGCTCGTCAACCTCGCGCTTCTTGTTGGTTAATGTAATTGCGGCGGAAATAACAGCGTTTTTGAATAAAGCACCGTTTATCAAATTAAACCCTCCTAAGTTATAATAGACAGTACCACTAAAGCGGCACAGTAAAATTGTCGAAAATCTGTAATTAATCTTTTAATGGGACGCTTTGCAAGACTTTGCCCTGCACTCACCATGATGCCAGCGGGGGCTCCCCGCCGCTGTCTCTGGACTCTGCTAAAGGGCTACGCCCTTTAGAATCCCACTATAATTACAGTTTTTCGACAGACTGACAGTACCACATTAACAGCACTGTGTTATTGTTTATGAATTCATGTCGTCAACGTAGACGTTTACTGCGTTGACCTGCATATCCGTTGCTTCTTCAACGGTAAATGCTACCTTGTGGGTTATGCTTTTTACTGCAGCGGCAATATTTGTTCCGTATGTCACTTTTATGTGCAGGTCGATTGTCAATCCGCCGTTTTTGTCGGTACGGACTGCCACTCCCTTGCGCTTGAAAAGTCTGCCACCTGTAAGAGATGATACAGCGGAACGGAAAGTACTTACGCTGCAAACATCTGCAACTCCGAAACAATCGCAGACTGTATGGCGGACAAGTTCGGTTATATAATTATCTGATACTGAAATTTTACCGATATGATTTTCAATGCTGACCATTCAGCACACCCCTTTTCATTTTTCGCAATATCGCAGTAATACGAAATCGCTATACTAACTTATTATATCATATTAAACCGCGTTTTACAATACATTTCACGACGATTTTATGATGAAGTTCTACAATACGGCATTATGCACAAAAATAGTATCTGTTTTATGGTGGATTTGATTAGCCTTTAGCCGTCCGTGGTGATATGTCGGCATTCGTACATAGATAAAGGCGGCAAAAATGCCGCCTGAGATTATTTGTTTTTGTTCTTCATGTACTCATCCATAGCCGCCGCCGCTTTTTTGCCTGCGCCCATGGCAAGAATTACAGTAGCCGCGCCTGTTACAGCGTCGCCTCCTGCATATACGCCCTCACGGGATGTAAGACCGTCATCGTCGGCTATAATACCGCCCCATTTCTGCGTATCAAGCCCCTTTGTAGTTGAACGTATAAGGGGATTAGGAGATGTGCCGATAGACATAATAACGCAGTCTGCTTCGATTTCAGTAAATTCGCCCTTAATTGCAACAGTACGCGCTCTGCCTCTTTCGTCGGGTTCTGTAAGTCTCATTTTTTCGCATATGATACTCTTTACCCAGCCGTTTTCAGTGGGGATAATCTCAACAGGATTTGTCAGAAATGCAAATTTGATTCCCTCCTCCTTAGCGTGCTCAATTTCCTCTGCACGAGCAGGAAGCTCCTTTTCTGTACGTCTGTAGACGATTGTAACATCTGCGCCGAGACGTTTTGCGCATCTTGCTGCGTCCATGGCAACGTTTCCGCCGCCTACAACAACAGCCTTTGTCCCTGCATTTATAGGAGTTGAAGAATCAGACTTGTAGGCTTTCATAAGATTTATTCTTGTAAGAAACTCGTTAGCAGAATACACACCGTTGAGATTTTCACCCTTGATATTCATGAATCTTGGAAGTCCTGCACCTGAGCCGATAAACACGGATTCAAAGCCCTCTTCGTCCATAAGCTCATCAATTGAAACAGTCTTTCCCACAACGGTATCTGTCTCAATTTTTACACCGAGAGCCTTAAGTCCCTCGATTTCCTGCTGAACAATGGATTTGGGAAGTCTGAATTCGGGAATACCGTAAGAGAGAACGCCGCCTGCAAGATGAAGCGCCTCGAAAACAGTAACATCATATCCCATTTTGGCAAGGTCGCCTGCACAGGCAAGTCCCGACGGTCCTGAGCCGATAACAGCCGCCTTGTGACCGTTTGATACAGGCTTCTCCACTTCGCCGTGAGCAAGAGCGTTATGTCTGTCAGCTACAAATCTTTCAAGTCTGCCGATAGCCACAGGCTCGCCCTTTGCGCCTCTTACGCACTTGCTTTCGCACTGCATTTCCTGAGGGCATACTCTGCCGCATACAGCAGGAAGCGAGCTGGATTTTGTGATGATTTTGTAAGCTTCTTCAAATCTTCCCTCAGCAACCTCAGCGATAAAAGCGGGTATATCAATCTGCACGGGACAGCCTGTAACACAGGGCTTGTTTTTGCAGTTGAGACAGCGTTTTGCCTCGTCAATTGCCTGTTCCTCGGTATATCCCAGAGCAACCTCGTCGAAATTTTTGTTTCTTACATCGGGAGCCTGTTCAGCCATTTTATTCTTTTTCAATGACATATTCGGCATATCACTCTACCCCCTTGAAAAGATTGCATGTATTCTCGTGAGCCTTACGCTCAAAAGTCTTATAGCTTGCGCTTCGCGCCATAGCCTCATCGAAGTCTATGAGATGACCGTCAAATTCAGGGCCGTCAACACAGGCAAATTTAGTCTCTCCGCCTACAGTAAGACGACAGCCGCCGCACATTCCAGTGCCGTCAATCATTATGGGATTCATTGAAGCAACTGTGGGGACGTTATATTCCTTAGTAAGCTGACAAACGAATTTCATCATAATGAGAGGGCCGATTGTTATAACTCTGTCGTATTTCTCGCCGCTTTCGATAAGCTTTTTCAGAGCGTCGGTAACAAGTCCCTTTTCGCCTGCTGAGCCGTCATCGGACATAATCACAAACTTTGATGAAGCCGCAGTAAACTCGTTCTCAAGAATTACAAGCTCCTTATTTCTGAAACCTGCAATTACATGAACCTCAACTCCCATTTCGTGAAGCTTTTTTGCTACGGGATAAGCTATAGCACAGCCTACACCGCCGCCTACAACAGCAACCTTTTTCAGCCCCTCAGTTTCGGTAGCTTTACCGAGAGGACCTACGAAATCGCAGAGGCAATCGCCCACGTTCATATGATTCAGCTTTTCAGTTGTAGAGCCTACTATCTGGAATATTATAGTAACCGAGCCTTTTTCGCGGTCGAAATCCGCAATAGTAAGCGGAATACGCTCACCCGCGCTGTCAGTACGGAGGATAATAAACTGTCCCGGCTCTGCCTTTTTGGCAACTCTGGGAGCGCTTATCTTCATCATGGTGACAAAGGGGTTAAGACTTTTCTTTTCGAGAATTTCAAACATATCTCATACCATCCAATGCTAAAGTAGTATAATAATATCATCATCGCCGTTGATGTGATATATTGTAGGGGCGGATATTATCCGCCCTATATATTTACATTTTATCATTTTCTGTAATAGGTCGGATAACCTTGCAGGGATTTCCTGCCGCAATTACCCCTGAGGGTATATCCTCGCAAACCACAGAACCGCCGCAGATAACAGTATTATCGCCGATAGTAACTCCCGGCATAACCTTGACACCGCTGTCAATCCACACATTATTGCCGATTTTAACAGCCTTGGAATATTCAAGACCGCTGTTGCGCTGTTCAGCGTCAATGGGGCGGCAGGACGTATAGAATCCGCAGTCAGCACCGATAAAAACGTTATCGCCGAAAACCACATCTGCGCAATCGTTTATAACGATATTTCCGCATGCTTTGAAGTCGCTTCCTGTTACAATATTGTAGCCGTAATCGCAGAATAAATTTCCCTCAATTTTTGTGTTTTCGCCTCTCAGTGCAAGAATTCTGTCAAGTATTCTTTCCTTTTTCTGATAGTCGTTGTAGGTAGTAGCATTAAACTCCGCGCAGAGCTTTCTTGCGGCAACCCTTTCCGCTGTAAGCTCTCTATCGGCGGCGTTATAAAGCTCACCTGCCTGTTGTTTTTCCTTTTCGGTCATTTTAAACCCTCCTTATTTTGAAATTATGAATTATGAATTAAGAATTAAGAATTGAAGTCTTAATCCCTAATTTGTTATGTTGATTGTGCGCTTTTGCATTAACCTAATAAGATGTCATAATTGCTGATAAAAACAGCAACGCCTATAAAGATAGCCATCATAAGTATTGCGGCAATAAGAGGTATTGTTTTTAATATCTGTCGTACATCGCTTTTATACCGCTTTTCGTCATAAAACTCCTGCGGATTTTCGGGATTTATGAGAATTTCACGGCTTTCGCCCTCCTCAGTACCCGTTATACCATAGTAATTATCGCAAAGTGTATATTTTGTGCCGTAATAATCAAGCTCATATATGGGGCAGAATAGCATAGCAATAATTCTTGTATAATAACTTGTTTTGGAATTTAATCCACTGCCTCTGCGTCTTACCAAAAGGATACGGCGTGGAATGACTTCGATATTTTCTTTTATCAGGTCATGTCTGTTTCTTTCATTTGGATTAATACATATTGCAGTTGCTTTTTCAGTACAGGATTTTTTCAGCGGCTTTATCTTACGCAATAAGCGGATTAACGGAATTGAATTTGTGATTGTCGAAGATAGTAAAGAAAGGGCAATAGTACCCGGAATGACAGCAAACAGCATCATTGGATTGCCGCAGAAGGTTGCAATAGCCGAAACTATAAAAAGAATAAGTGATGTAACAGCAAAAATCGGTTCTTTTTTAAAGCTTATAGCAGAAATAATAAATCCGATAAAAATAAATACGATTCCAAACAAAGTCAGTGGTTCAAAGAGAAATTTTCCGAGCAGCGAGAAACCTATCAATGCAAAGAACAGAATCAGCACTACATTTGAAACAAGCTCGTTGTGTTTTTCTATTTTTTCTTTTTCGTATTCCGCAGCAAAGTCGTATGGCTCTTCCTGTTCCTGTCTTTTTTCTTCCTCATATTGTTTCAGCAAAGCCTCGTATTCGGCTCTGTAATCTCTTTCATTATCCATTTTAACCCCTTTTATCATAATAATTAAGAATTATGAATTAAGAATGCAGAATTGCAATATAAAATTCTTAATTCTTAATTCTGCATTCTTAATTAGATAATCAGCATTTGCTTCCCTTTGCACCAAAACTGCCGCCCATGGAGAGAATATTGCTGTCGAATGTATAATTTATCTTCTCTGCCTGTCTGTGACGCTTTAATGCAAGCTGAATCATTCTTTCAAGGAGTTCGGGATATTTAACACCCTTAGGCTCCCAGAGATAGAATGCAAGAGAACCGGGAATTGTGTTGATTTCGTTGATGTAAATTTTATCTGTTGCCATATCAATCATAAAGTCGATACGTGTAACACCGTTACAGCCAAGACAGCGGAAAGCGTCAACTGCAAGTGTGCGGATAGTTTCCTCCTGTTCGGGAGAAATATCAGCAGGAATCTTTCTTTTCAGCGATGCCATACCCTTGCTTCCGCCTGATTTACCGCCGCCTACGTATTTCTGTTCAAAGCTGAGGATATCCTCATCACTTGCCTGTACAGGTTCTTCACAAACGGAAGCCTCTGCGGATTCGCTGTCGCCGAGAACAGAGCAGTTGATTTCTTTAAGCTGAACAACAGCTGGCTCAACAAGGATTCTGTCGGAGAATGCGAAAGCGTCCTCCATAGACTTTATAAGTCCGCTTCTGTCCTTAGCCTTTGAAATTCCAACGCTTGAACCGAGGTTGATAGGCTTAACAATTACAGGGTAGCCGAATTTCTTTTCAACTTCGTCTGCACATTCCTCAATGCGGTCAAGGTCAAATGCGGCAAATCGACAGCAGTCGAGAACAGGGAATCCAGCCTCTTTGAGTAAAATTTTCATAACATACTTATCCATACCAACTGCTGAAGCAAGAACATCACAGCCAACATATGGCAGGTCGAGAGTCTGCAAATAGCCCTGTAATGCACCGTCCTCCACGTTTGTACCGTGTACAATGGGGAATGCAATATCAATATCTGAAATAAGATTTGAGCCGAATTTCTTCATCTTCTGGCGGATAAGCTGAACTTTTCCCTCGCTGCGTACAAATACGCACTCTGTACACTCTTTTAAAAGAGCAGGAATATCCTTATAGTTGTTGATGTCCATAAGCTTTTCGCCTGTGTAGAATTCGCTCTTTTTTGTCATATACACAGGAATGATGTTGTATTTTTCCTTGTTCATGCTTGCCATAGCCTGAACTGCGGAAATTACGGAAACCTCATGTTCTACGCTTCTGCCTCCGAAAAGGACTGCAAGATTAATTTTCATATGTGTTATCTCCTTATTTATCAATAGTTATCAGGCAAGTCGTTTTCAAGAAGAACGATTTTTTTCTTGTCTGTAGTATAAGCATTTACTTTTGCAAGGGCATCGTTAAGGGAATCAGCAACGTAAACCTTTGACATATCATAGCCGCTGTCCTTAATGCCGTTGTAAATTGGCTCTGTCTGCTTTTTACCTACGAGAACGATATAGTCGCAGGCTTTTGAAGCCTCCTGTCCGAATTCGTAGTTAAGCTCCTCCTGCTTTGCGCCAAGTTCAACCATACCGGGAGTAACGAGAATACGGCAGGCATCGAATAATCCCAGAACAGCAAGTGCCGCACGGCATCCGCTGGGATTTGAGTTGTATGCGTCGTCGATGAAAGTTACGCCGTTGCCCTTGTCAAGAAGCTGTAAACGGTGGGGAACTGCGGCAATACGCTTAACGGGAAGTACAAGCTTTTCCATTGGAATTCCCGTATCTGCGGCATAGGCAATTGCACCGAGAAGATTCTGAACATTATGCTCACCGAGAAGCTTTGTGCTGTATCGGCAGGATTTTCCGTCAGGAGCAGTAACAGTAAATTCTGTACCTCTGTCGGAAACAGAAACATCGGTAGCGCGCCAGTCATTGCCCTCCTGCAAGCCGTATGTGATAGCGTTGGGATAATCGGGTGCTTTTTTGCGGATAAGCTCGTTATCGCCGTTGAGATAAACTTTGCCGAGAGCAGAAATGCTGTCCGCAAGTTCAAATTTAGTATTTACAACATTTTCAATTGATCCGAAGGTTTCAAGGTGCTGAGGGCCGACAGAAGTAATAATACCGTCATGGGGATTAGCAATTCCGCAAAGTTCCTTGATTTCGTGAACTCGTCTTGCACCCATTTCGCAGATAAAATACTGATGTGTGGGCTTTAAATCACGGCGGATTGTAATAGTAACACCCATGGGAGTATTAAAGCTTTCGGGAGTTTTCAGGGTTTCATACTGAGAGCTGAGAAGCTCGCTTAGGTAGAATTTCATAGAAGTCTTGCCGTAACTTCCTGTAATTCCGACTTTGTGCAAATCGGGGCAGGAGGCAAGAATTTTCTTAGCGTCGTTGATGTACCAGTTCTGCACGGCTTTTTCAACAGGCTTGTTGATAAGATTTGAAAGGGGTACAAGAATTGGTGTGAGGTAGAGTGCTGTGGCAATAAGAATATACGATAATGGATTTCTGAACCATACTACTTTGCTGTATGAATCGCTGTAATTGAATTCATTTTTAAATTCATTCGAAATTCTTTCAAGATAAATTGTATGTTCACCTTTCGAAAGAAGAATTGAAAGTGCAAAAAATATCGCAATAAGGATAAAGAATGTGACCATCATACGCTTTACACGAGCAGTATAAACCAAAGGCTTCTTATATTTTTTTCTATGAATTGCTATTGAATATCCAAACATAGGAATCAGCGTACAAATAAGCGGTCCAATCAAAGCGACAAATACGTCCGATACAAGCATCACAGCAAATAATATCCATTGTGTTACATAAACAATTGTGGGTAATGCATAGCGTTTCAGATTTTTTTTCATCCACCACGAATGTTCGGGGGTTTTATATCCGTTGAGCTGCAGCATATGAAATTCGCCAATGGAATACATAATAATTATAATGAGCGAACAAATCGCAAAAAGTATATATGAAATCGTTATCATATTTTCTCCTTATTCTTCTATTTTCATAAACGAACACATTACACGATTGAAAGTGTACTGCTGTTCAAGGAATGAGTAATGACCTGCATTTTCAAGCTTTACGAGACCTGCATCGGGGATAAGCTTCTCCATTTTTTCGCCGTCTGAAAGGGGAGTTGCCGTATCATTAACTCCCCATACAAGCAAAGTCGGACACTTGATATTAGGCAGTAACGGCTCTAAATCCTCATTTACAGTCTTTACAAGCACCTGCCGCATAAGAGGTGACGCCGCTACATAGTCCGCACTGCCGTACTTCACACGGAGCTTTTCAAGAGCTTCGGGAGCGATTTTCTGCATAAGCTTAGTTGCAAGAATTGTTCTGCAAAACTTATACCAGCGTGTGCGGAAACTTTTCTTGTTGGATTTGGGCGGAAGTATGCCTGCGCTGTCCACGAGAATAACCTTGCTTATCTCAAAGGGAAGATTTTCACGGCTGTTGAGTTTGATTATAACTCTGCCGCCAAAAGAGTGACCTAAAAGCATAACTTTATCTGTATTATATGCTTTGAGGAATTCAATTACAAAATCAGCGTAATCGTCAACGCACCATGCGCTTGGCGGCTCCTGACTTTCGCCGAATCCGGGCATATCCATAGCCACAACCTTATATTTTTTTGAAAGCAAATCAATGAGATTGGCAAAAAGCTTGATATTACTGCCCCAGCCGTGAAGCAGGACAATGAGCTCGCCTTCGCCTTTTTCCTCATAATTTATCTTTATACCATTAATCGTTCTGTTCATCTGTATATCTCCATTTAGCAGCGGTTAAATCAATTTGAAACTGATTTAACCAGAAGTTAGAAATTAGAGGTTAGAAAAAGATATAAAGAAGAATAAATCTTTCATATTTTCTTCTGACCTTTGATTTTCGTAATACTGTAACATCTATAATATAATTATACGTATACATTATCTATTATATCACGGAGAATTATGATTGTCAATTGATTTGGCTGATTTTTCGCTATATATACAAAAAATCCGCACAAAGTAGAATTGTACTTTGTGCGGTGAAATCAGAGAATTCTGATTTTTATAGTGGCTGTCTTTGACAGTCCGCTGACAAAAATCGGAAAATATCTTGAAAATTTCGAGATGACGTAAAACATTCAATTTGGATGATATTATGGTATCAAAATTATAAAATCTGTAGAAGACTTTTCCCATTCTTTGCAGAAATCACGAAAATGTAGGCAGCATTGTGGGTTATCAGCATTATGTTCCTGAATGATATTGTTTAAAAACACGGAAATATTTTTTAATTCTTCATAGGTGCAGGTTAAAGTAGCTTCTTTCAGATTGTCTATAAATTCATCTTCTTTATTGTAACCAACTATCTGCATATTTATTATTCCTTTCGATGTGAATTTCCCGATTTTCGTCTGCGGATTGTCGGAAACTAAAAGCTAACGGCTAAAGGCTTTTAGCTAACAACCTCTTTATTGAAAAATTTCAGCGTATCCATTTTTATTGCCTTATGCTCGGGTTTGTCAAGGGTGGGATCGTCGCGGAGAAGCTCCTCCGCACACCTGCGGACTTCTTCGGAAAGCATTGATATGTCGTATGCAGAAGCGATTTTCAACGGCGGTAAGCCATGCTGCGCGCTGCCGAAGAAGTCTCCCGGACCGCGCATATTCAAATCCTCCTGCGCTATTTTAAAGCCGTCGGTAGTAGCTGAAATAATCTTCATTCGCTGTATGCAATCTTCGTTTTTGTTGTCGGTGATGAGTATGCACGTACTCTCGTACTGCCCGCGTCCTACTCGTCCGCGCAGCTGGTGAAGCTGTGAAAGTCCGAATCGTTCTGCATTTTCGATAATCATTACTGCCGCATTTGGTACGTCAACTCCCACTTCAACAACGGTTGTACAGATAAGCACCTGTAATTCTCCGCGGCTGAATTTCCCCATGACTTCTTCTTTTTCAGCGGCTTTCATGCGTCCGTGAAGAAGTGCCGTAGTATAACCTTTCAGCGTTGTTTTCTCCGCATTTTCCGCGTAGGATTTCACGGCAAAAAGCTCGCTTTCAGAATCCTCTATCATGGGGCATACAACATATGCCTGTCGTCCCTCGTCAAGCCGTGCGCGAAGAAATGAAAATGCTCCATCACGCTTTTTTCCCGTAACTGCATATGTTTTCACGGGACTTCTGCCCTTGGGTAACTGGCGTATGCTTGTTACATCTAAATCGCCGAAAATATTAAGTGCAAGTGTTCGGGGAATGGGAGTTGCGGACATAATCAAGCGGTGTGGGGAATCTCCCTTTTCTGCAAGGGCGGCGCGCTGTGATACGCCGAAACGGTGCTGTTCATCGGTGATTACAAGTCCTAAAGCTTTATACTCAACATCTTTTTGTATTATTGCGTGAGTTCCTGCCACAAGGTCAATTTCCCCTGTTTGCAGTTTTTCCCGTATTTCTGCCTTTTGCTTTGCGGGAGTTGAGCCTGTCAGCAGTGCTACTCTTATTCCCAGCGGTTCAAGAAACGAGTTGAATGTCTTGTAATGCTGTGACGCAAGTATTTCCGTAGGTGCCATAACTGCGGACTGTATGCCATTTTTCGCCGCAAAACAGCAGGCGGCGGCGGCTACGGCGGTTTTTCCGCTTCCCACATCTCCCTGCAATAGCCGATTCATAGGCGAACCGCTGCATAAATCGGCTATGATTTCATCAACAGCATGAGCCTGCCCCTCGGTAAGCTGAAAGGGAAGTGCACTGTAGAAATCCGACATATCCGTTGATTTGTCCATAATGTAGGACGTTGTTTTCTTCTTGCGAATTTTCAGCATAAGCATGCCAAGCTGTAATTTCAGCAATTCCTCAAAGGCAATTCGCCGTCTTGCAATTTCAGCGGCATTATTTGTCTCGGGGAAGTGGATATTTTTCAGCGACCATACAAGTTCGGGGAGCTCGTATTTTTCGCGGATATACTCGGGGAGCGTCTCGAAAGGCATTTCCTCTAAAAGCGAAAGCGCCTGTTTCATATTTGCGCGGACTGTGTTTATGGGAAGTCCCTGCGTAAGCTTGTAGACGGGCTGTATCAGCACAGGGGATTCCGCAGAAATATAAACAGGAGAATGTATTTCTTTCCGCGTGAAGCCCCCTGTAACTTTGCCGTACATATAATATGTGCCGAATTCTTTCAGCGCGTGAAAGGCGTACACGTTATTGTAAACGACAACAAGAATGTCGTCTATACCGTCCGTTGCTGCGGCATGGCAGATAACAAGTCCCTTTCGGATAGCTTTCGGAGGGAGCTTTTTTGTTATGGTCAGTTTCAGTACGCAGTATTCCTCATTTTCTGCCTGCGCTACGGGAATATGGGTGCGGAAATCCATGTAATCCCGTGGAATATGATAAAGCAGGTCATAGGGCGATGTTATGCTTAATTTGCGGTATTTTTCGCCTTTTGCCTTTCCTACTCCCTTTAAATATTCGATTTCCGAAAACAGATTTGCCGCCATACTGCGCCCCCCTTTTTAATTTATGTCTATTATATCATAAATTTAGGGTTACTTCAAGGGATTTTTTTAATTCGTGATGCGTGATTGTTGTGGGCGGTGATTTTACGCTGTTTTGCGTAGTATATTGTAACATCTAAAACTATAGAACCAATTGCTTATTGCTCTGTAGTTATTGCTCCCCCAACTAAACCTTGCCATCAAATACTCGGCATAAAGAAAATTTCTCTGCGTCAGAAAAACTTGAAATGCGACAGCATTCCTGCGTTTTTCTTCCTTGATAAATTTCCTTTCTGCTTTCGTCTTTTTGGCAA